>NZ_JBAFWZ010000026.1:0-46632 GCF_036662795.1 Lysinibacillus sp. 54212 | reverse complement strand
CTATAAACTTTGCACGAAGTGGATCTCCTGGCAAAAGTATAGTTTCAGCTATTTCGACTCCGTTTGGCTTTATATGTGGCGTTTCTTTTAATTCCTTAAAGTTCATTTGATTCTATCCTTAATATCTTCATATTATTGTTAAACCATGTTTTTAATCGATTTTTTTCTATTTTAATTTATGGTCTACTTATAGTATTTATTATTAACAAGAAATATCAAGCATAAACTAGTCAACATTAGCAGATTCTCGGTCCAAATCATTCAATATAAACTTAGTAAAAATCGCACTTAAGCTAGCTACGGTGAACGGTAGCTAACTTAAGTGCTGTTTTATTAGAACTAGTCAACTTTTTAATCCATTATCCAATCTATTTTATATAAATTTCCATCTAAAATTAATATGTTCGTACCAAGGGTGGAACATAGCTTGTAATATGTTGTTCAATTTCATGAAAAGAGTTAGTAAACAAGATTCCTTCATTATCGGCTTCAGTTAAAAAACCATTCGTTACCATATCCTCATAAAACTCTTTTAATTTGTCATAGTAGCTATCTATATTGAATAAAATACATGGGTTTTGGTGTTGTCCAATTCTTGCCCATGAAATGACCTCAGAAATTTCTTCTAAAGTTCCAGGTCCCCCAGGTAGTGCAATATAGCAGTTTCCTAACTCAATCATTCTATTTTTACGTTCAGACATGGAATGCACAACTTCTAAACGAGTTATATTGGGATGACTGAGCTCTCTGTCGGCTAAAAATGTTGGAATAATACCGATTACTTCACCATTATGTACTAAAACTTCATCTGCTATGACGCCCATTAGACCCGCTTTTCCTCCGCCATAAACTAATGTATGACCATTATCGGCTATCCATTTTCCAAGTGATTTTGCTGCTTCTACATATACTTCTTTATTACCTAAACTCGCCCCACAATAAACTGAAATATTCATATTTTAATCCTCCTCTATGCTATCATTATAGAAGTAAAAGGAGTGGTTTTCATTGAATATTTTTGAATATCAAAAGTGGATAACAGAATTTTATAAAAAACGAGGGTGGTATGACTTAAACGCCTTTATTCGTGTAAATTTTTTAACAGAAGAGGTTGGAGAGGTTTCCAAAGCAATTCGAACGATTGAAATTGGTCGTGATCGTCCAGATGAGATAACTCTATCAAAAGAAATCCAAATTGAGAATTTAAAAGAAGAACTAGGTGATGTTCTTGATAATTTATTTATTTTAGCTGATAAGTACGACATTGATTTAACTGAAATTATGTTAAGTCACAAAGATAAACTAACAAAACGATATCTATAAAAATACAACTAACCTGTAATAATCCCCTAAATAAAGAGGTTAATAATAACTAAATCATCTAGAACGTTGATATGACAACGTTCTAGATGGTACTTTTTAAAAACCGCACTTGCTTGTGGTACGGTTCTCCGTAATAAGAATACGTGCGGTTTATGTTTCATTTATTTTTGAAGCTATTTCTTATACCATGAGTTAAACCATTTAAACTTTTTGATTAATTCTCCCCTTTATAACTTTAGGAAGATTATTAGTTCCATCCAAGTATTTTCTTAAGGAAAGCTTTATTGGTTTACAATTTTCACCCACACCGATGATAACACTTAACTCTTTTGGTAAATAAACAACTGTATGCAGCGTGCCAAAATACTCTTTATAGTACTTAAAAAATAATGGGGAGTTTCCATCATTAAAGTGTTGATATGCAGTTATTGGTGATATTTTCTCTGTTAATATGCTCCCTAAATATTCTTTCCGTTTTATTGACCCTTGTACGTCTTCCCTATTTTTTCTCTGTAAAACTTCTGCTTCAAAATGATTTGTACAAATTAGTGGATTGTTAAAATGAACAACCTGTTTCTCAGGTGTCGCTTCCACAACTACACCTTCTCCACTTAAATCTGTGATCGAATAATTGTAGCAAAATCCATGGGGAATCGTTGAAATTAATTCAATTGCCTCTTTTATACTGCAACACTGTTCCAGCAATATTCTAACAATCGTCGTCGCAAGAAAACCTTCACCCTTGTGCTCATTATTAACAAAATGTAATCCCACAACGAGTCCCTTTTCATTCATCCCATCAAGCCTTCCAATAACTTGTTGACTAAAGCCAACACTTGCGTAACCATTGATTGGATTCGAAAAGACAAGTCTTGCATCATACAGCTCTGGACTAAAATCATAATTGCGTACATAGTAGTCATTATTTATATATGCAGTACATCCCATTGTTGGAAAATCTACATCATAACCACTGTAAAGCCTAATAATCGTGCCTAACTCCATATCTAATCCTTTTGCTAGCCCTCCAAGTTCTTCTAAAATATTGGGTGAATGAACTTGTAATAATGCTTTAGCTTTTTTCACATTTGAATGTGCTGATAAATTTTTTAGAAAGCCATGTTGTTTTATAAGGTGTGTGTGTATTATTTCTTCACTTTGTTGTAAACCAAAAGCAAAGTTATTCCCTTGTAACTCAACAATCCTTACTACTAGCACGTCCAATCATCATTCTCCTCTTTTTTCAAATTGAGTAACAGGCAGTAACAAATCTAATTCCGTATAATTCGCACCATAATACCATTCTATTACGGGAGATATTAGCTTCCATTTATGTTCAAGTGCATAGGTTAAAAGTTTTTCATAACCCTTTTGAATAGTATATATAGATTCTTTATAAGACAATGCGATACATAAACATTGCGGTATCCGTTCTATTAAAACATCATCCGGTAAATCACTTATATTTAAATCAATTGGTACTCCAAAGCCAATTTGGACTTTTATAAAATCTTTACCAGATAGATATTTCAAGTAACAATTTTTTAATGGAATATTTAACTTTTGAAGCTCACTTCCTCTTTTTACAAAATGATCTTTAAATTCACCTTTTTTAGATTCAGCAGTATACCAAATAATTTGTTCCGCACTTTTTTCCATTAGATAAATATCTTTGCTAGAAAAATCACTTTTTAAATAGCGTAAACTTGCATTTAATAGGTCTCGTGTCTTTTTTATATTGTCAATCCAACTCCCTAGCATTTGCTGCCGATTTATCTCATCATTTTCCATTAAATAATCTTTTATTTCTTTTATAGGTACATCAGCTAGGCGTAAACTTGAAATTAATTTCACTGTTGGTATTTGATCCTCAGAATATATGCGGTAATCATTTGCACCTCTTGCCTTCGGTAAAAGTAAATTTTTTTGCTCATAATACCTTAATGCACTTTTAGAAATACCCGTTCTTTCAGAAAACTCTTGTATATTCATTTCCTTAGTCAAATTACCACACCCCTTAAATCTAATGTTAAACATTAAAGTAACTTGAATGTAAAGAAGAATTAGATAAAAAAATGACTCACCACACAGGTAAGTCATTTTAATGTAAAGTATTTTTGAAGTTTTCTGTTTTATGGTTATTAACCGCACTTACTTATGGTACGGTTCTCCCTTAATAATTCGAAAGCTTCGATAAATTTGCTCGACTAATACGAGCTTCATTAGTTGGTGAGGGAGGGTCATTTTACCGAAGCATAGTTTTTCATCCGCGCGTCGTAATACGTCATTATGTAAGCCAAGTGAGCCGCCGATAATGAAGGCGACCTTGCTTTTGCCGTATGTCATAAGCGAATCCAGATCGGCTGCCATTTCCTCAGATGTTTTCATTTTGCCATCTAGCGCTAACGCAATTACATAGGTGCCGTCACTTATTTTGGCTAGGATGCGCTCGCCTTCCTTCTTTTTCACCATTTCCATTTCAGCATCGCTTAGCTGCTCGGGGGCTTTTTCGTCTGAGACTTCAACAAAATCTATTTTGGCATAGCTACCGAGACGCTTTGCATATTCATCAATGCCCATCTTTAAATACTTTTCTTTTAATTTTCCAACAGAAACGATGGTAATATTCACAACTTATCCACCTTTACAATTCATTTACAAACAAATTATCCACAAAAGTTATCCACATATCAACAGGTGTTTTCTATATATTGTGTAAAGTTATTTACTTGATACAATATATGTTGCCTGCTCTTCACAGTATGAGCATTTTGTGGATAACTTCTCCTCATCCGAAAGCTTATCCATAATTGGGAACTCCTCTTTCTCTGCCACGAACATGTCTAAAGCGTGATCTATATGGTTTTCACAGCTAAATTTTTTCATTTTTGCAATCCTCCAAAATTTAAAAATTCCCACAAACTTATACACAAATATACGAATGTTATCCACAACCCATTGTAACAAACATAAAACAAGTAGGGAAGAAAAGCTATTTCATTCCCTACTTGTTGTGCACAGACTTATTCACTTATCCATAGTTATCCACAACTATGTTGTACTTTCTTTTAACACTAGCTGCAGATCGACTGTTTTTCCTGCTCTCACAACTTTCACTTTTAATGTGTCACCGATTTTCGTTTTTGTGTATAGGTGCTGACGAAGATCAATCACACTTTCGACTGGCTGACCATCCATCTCAACAATGACGTCATATTGCTCCATACCTGCATCCGCTGCTGCAGAACCTTTTACAACTTCAGCTACGACAACCCCCGTTGTAATATCGCCAGGTAATTGTAGCGTTTGTTTTTGGTAGAATGACGGAATATCCGTTAAGTCCATTAGTGAAATGCCCATTGCAGGACGTTTTACCTGACCACTTTCCTCCAGCTGATTAATAATTGGAATTACAGTGTTAATCGGAATTGCAAATCCTAAGCCTTCTACATTTGCATCGGCGATTTTCATTGAATTGATTCCGATTAGATTCCCATTAATATTAACTAATGCTCCGCCACTATTACCACCATTAATCGCTGCATCCGTTTGTAGTACCTCTGATTGCCAATCCTCTGTACCATTACCATCTAAGTCAACTGGTACGACACGATCCTTCCCAGAAATGACTCCCGTTGTTACAGAGCCGTAAAAATCAAAGCCAAGTGGATTTCCGATTGCAATAACTGTTTCACCCTGTTTTAAAGTATCGGAATCACCAAATTCAGCGATCGTTTTAATGCCATCTGCTTTAACTTTAATAACTGCTAAGTCTGTCCAGATGTCACCACCAATTAGTGTAGCTTCTTTCTTAGAGCCGTCTGATAATGTAATTTCTAGCTTTTCTGCATTCTCAATTACATGATAATTTGTGACGATATACGCCTCATTATTCTCAATTTTATAAATAACTCCCGAGCCTGTTCCTGCCTCTGTTAGCTCGCCTTCTCCATTTTGTTGAGATGGCGTTCCTTGACCAAACCAAAAGCCATTTAGAGAATTCGTTGCTTCTTGATAATTTGAAATACCAACTACAGCATCCGAAACTTTTTCCACCGCAGATGTTACATCTGACGTCACAAGGGAGATATTTTGGGTAACGGTATCACCAGATTCCCCCCCTCCAGCTGACGTTTCCACTCCGCCTCCTGGTAGCTGATCAACGAGTGACGGTAAAAGAAGCCACATCAGCAAGGCACCGACAATGACACCGGATAAACCACTTATAAAGTATCCTCCCTTGCTACCTCCAGCTCGTTTTTTCTCACGCTTTTTTTTAGCCTCTTCTTCCTCACGCTTTAGTCGCTCCTGTAGTGGCGTGAGCTCTGTATTTAAATTGGGTTGATTTTCATCATTATTATTGTAATAACTCATATGTCTCATTCCCTCCTGTTTGTCTATACTTATACCATACACAAAAAACATTAAAATTAGATGAAAATTTTTTAAAACACCATTAAAAAATGTGATGCCCCAAATGGAGACATCACATACATTTATACTGTAATAAGCTTTGTAGGTTCTTCTGCATCCGTATCATGAAGATGGACAAATTCGCCTGCGATAATACCACAAGATTGCAAGGTTTGTGTAACACTCATTCGTGCTAGTTCCTTCATATTATTATCTTTACTTAAGTGGGACAAATAAATTTGCGTCGGCTTTTCAAATACAACCTCGCTCATTGCTACGGCTGCATCCTCATTCGATACGTGTCCAACATCACTTAAAATACGACGCTTAATACTCCAAGGATAGCGTCCCATTTGTAGCATCCCAACATCATGATTACTTTCAAAGACAAATGCATCGGCACCGCGAATATAGCCCTTCATTCGATCACTTACATAGCCTGTATCCGTAATGACTGCTAGCTTCCGTTCATTTTCATGAAATACATAAAACATCGGATCCGCTGCATCATGTGAAACAGCAAACGATTGAATAGATAGTGAACCGAATGATTTTGTCGTCTCCATATCAAACTGAAAGCGTAAATCTGTCGGAATATCACCAATTAGCCCATCCATCGCCGTCCATGTTTTAGCATTAGCATAAACCGGAATTTTATACTTTCTGGCAACTACCCCTAACCCTTTAATATGGTCACTATGCTCATGTGTAACGAGTAACCCAGTCAGTTTTTTCATATCTCGGTCGATTTTCGCAAAAAGCTGCTCCATTTTTTTGCCGCTTAAGCCAACATCCACTAGGAAGGCATGCTCATCATTTTCTACGTATACTGCATTTCCCGTACTCCCACTGGCTAAAACACTAAATTGCATTGTTTAAACTCCCTATTCCTCTACTGGTTCTTCTATTTGATCGTCAATTCGATCGTTGTTCAATTGATTTTCTATTGGATCTTCCTCTTTTTGTAATTCCTGCTTCATATCGATTACTTTACCATCAACTACAAAGTATTGCTCCTCAATACCGTCAACCGATTTTATACGCACTTCCCAAGTAGGGGCAAATACTTGTGTTTGAGTGATTTGTACAAGCGTTGAATAGCCTAACTTCATCGATGTTATTTTATCATTGGTTTTCAGTAAATCATTTGCATATAATGTCTGTAATATTTGCAGCGGCTGATCTATATTTTCCTTTTTCTTAGACGGTTTAATATTTTCTAGCATTGTCTGCTCATACATAATGACCTCGTCATCTGTATTCCAATAAATTTTAACATACCCGTAACCATTTGCATTAATATTGTAGTAGAGTGTATGATCATTTACACGTTGGAAAAAAATCGCTGTTCTTGCTTCCTCATCAATTTCCCAAAGCTCAAATGCCGCACCCTCATACACATATCGATTCAAAAATTCTTTGAAAATAGCCGGTGAAGCTGTATCCTGAATTTTTATTGGCTCATTAAAAGTAGCGATTAGCTCATTATCACCTATAATATTATATTGTAGGTTATTTTTCTTTGG
This sequence comes from Lysinibacillus sp. 54212, assembly GCF_036662795.1. Taxonomy (NCBI): domain Bacteria; kingdom Bacillati; phylum Bacillota; class Bacilli; order Caryophanales; family Bacillaceae; genus Lysinibacillus; species Lysinibacillus sp. 54212. The sequence continues at coordinate 39,370 of NZ_JBAFWZ010000026.1, read as the reverse complement.
TAATTCGCCATATGAGTAGCTCTTAACATTTGCAGAAATGTATGGAAGATTTTCTACTGCATTAGGTAAAGAATCAAAGGTTATATTATCTTCCTTGAGGAGCATTTCAATCGAATTTTTCGTTAAATATTCCCTATTTTGATCCTCCTGATAACTACTTAAATATTGATAATAGAGAAATGCATTTAATATTAAAAATACGGCAATGAATATAGATTTCGTTTTATTCCAATCCATATCCATACACCTCATTTCCTTCTGTCATTATTCGCGTCCATTGATTCCCACTAATTGCAAACCAGCTAGGCTGTAAAACAAATAGCTTTGTATTTTGCATAAGATCTTCTCTCGAATAATCTAAATAATAGCCTAGTACAATATCATCGATTTTTTCGTAGTCTATTTTTGGATGATTTTTAAGCTGCTTTATAATATCTGTGCCCGGCACCACATCAACGGACGTTTCATAAATTGCATTATCTAATGTGTAATGCGGCCGGCGGTAACTGAATATTTGATTTTCTCCCCAAGTCGTCGAAATACGTGTTGAAGTCGATGTGCTGCTATAAACAGGTAGTCCTTGTATATACATCTGATATTCCGTTACATGCTTTCTTACGTTCATTGCCGTTAAGCGGTAATCTGCTGTAAAGCCTCCATGATCATTTATAAAATCATACGTGTAGAGTACTAGATCCGACCTTGAAATTGGGACAAAACTTTCTGCTACCGGATTAACATAGTACATTGTTTTTGCATGTTCATCGAAAGTAATTAATGACATCCAATCAGTATATTTTACAAATGAATCTTCTATTGTTTTCTCAACAAGCCCCGGATCTTGAAATAATAACTCTTTAAATGGCTCATGTGAACTATCTTCAATTAAATATGTGTATTGCATTACAGCTTGCTGATGCTCAGCTACATAAAGTGAGAATACATTCCTTCGTTCTACTTCCTGATAGGCAACATACTTTGCGGGTTGCTCTAAAAATATTTCTTTAAACTTAGCCGTATCTCTTATCGTTATATCTGTTCGATATACTGTTTCATTTCCCAAACTAACAAATAATACTTGTGCTCTTTTTGAAGCTTCAACGTCACTCCAATCGATAATTAGGCGATTGAATGTTGCCTCCGGTAGCTCCGTATCATTGAATGTGAGCACGTTGCTAAACGCTTTAATAGGAATTTCTGTTTTAAAGAACATCGTCATTCTTTCATTTGTCCGAGTCATTTCATTGACTTTTGAAACAGGTAAATTTGTATTTTCAATATTCAGATCCTCTGCCTGCACCTCAGATAAAAGCGACATCATTCTATTAATCTCTTCTAATGAAACCGTCCCAGTATACTTATCTTCATATCTAAATAACATTCTGTATGGCTTCAATACGGATTGAATGTGCTTTTGCTCACCAATTGTTATTTGTTCGATTTGAGGTTCTTCAATTGGTTTATAATCTGGTCGATAACTCCAAATTAAAAAAGTCAAATAAATACTTAATAGGACAAGAAACAATAAAACAATCGATTTGATTGGCTCTATATATTTCATTCCCAATCCTCCGCTTCATCTAGCTCATAAGGTAATGTGAAGAAAACTGTTGTGCCCATTCCTTCCTCACTTTCAGCCCAAATCTTACCCCCATGTGCTTCAATCATTTCACGTGCAATCGCTAGTCCTAAGCCCGTTCCACCCATTGATCGCGCTCGTGCACGGTCGACACGATAAAAACGATCAAAAATGCGGCCGACATTTTCTTTTGGAATGCCCATTCCATCATCTGAAATCATTACTTTTAACATATTGGCATGCACAGTGAAGCCAAAGCGAATGTTTCCACCGTCTGGTGAATATTTCAGTGCATTCGATATGATATTATCGATTACCTGTGTAAGTTTGTCAGTGTCAATATCGACAAAATAACTTGTCTCAGGCAATAGACGAATAAACGATACATTTTGTGACTTAGACATTTCAAATCGGTCAATAATGCGACCAAAAAATTTATTAAATTCAACGTAGTCGGTATTTAACACATATTCCTGACTATCCATTTTTGATAATTGGAGTAAATCATTCACAAGACGAATCATGCGCTCCGTTTCTGTTTGTGTCACATTTAGAAACTGCGGTGCAATATTCTCATCCTGCCAGGCCCCATCAGCTAATGCCTCTAAATAGCTCCGCATCGTAGTTAGTGGTGTACGAAGCTCATGCGAAACGTTGGCAACGAATTCCCGACGCTCCATATCAATTTTTTCTTGCTCGGTAATATCATGGAGCACAGTAATAAGCCCGTTAACAAACCCCGTTTCCTTTTGAATAACAGAAAAATTCGCACGTAAAATATAAGGTGTGTCTGCTGTACTAAAGTTTAAATTGACCGCTTCCTTCAAATGAATTAAATCCTCAAAGCTGTAATCCTGCTCTATTCCCAAAACTGATGCAATGGGGCGATTTAGCGTTGTTTCACGTGTAACATGTAACTGACTGAGTGCTGGCTCATTGATTAAAATAATTCGACCTTTACGATCTGTTGCTATAACACCATCCGTCATATTACTTAAAACAGATGCTAGCTTTCGACGCTCTGCTTCTGTTGTTGACTGAGCCTCCTGTAGACGATTCGTCATATGATTAAACGCAATCGCTAGCTGCCCGATTTCATCCGTGCCATATACGCGTACTTTTCTCGAAAAATTACCTTTCGCCATAGCCTGTGCTTGTCTACGCATATCCGAGATGGGGCGAGTAATAGTACGGGCAATTAGTATACCCAGAATGATTGTGATGAAAAGCGACATCGCCGTACCAACTGCAAAAATACTGTTAATATCCTTTAGTTGCTTAAACACTTGCTCAATATCTGCTTCAATATAGATTGCCCCTATTATTTCTGTATTAGGACCTGTCGTATCTACAATTGGTTTTGCATATAGCCAGACACGATTACGCGTTTGCTCATCAATTTTAATCTTTTCATAATAGCCAGAAGTCATGGCCTTTTGTACAATATCATCAGGTGATTTTTGTCCAATAATGGAACGATTGCTCGAATCAGATGTAGCAAGTACACGGTTTCGCTTATCAATTACTCGAATTTCATTTATAGCACCTTCACCTGTAGCAAACTCACTTAAAATAACATTTAAGCTCGTTTCAAGTGATGTCGTATCATCCCGTTCCTTTAAGATTTCCTCTCGTATACTAAATTGTACGAGATCCATACTTTGTGTTATTGAACTTTGGAAATTATCCTTTAAGTTTTCTTCAAGCTTCTTAGAAAAATAAAGCCCGATGATTTGAAGTGCAATAATAATTAATAAAATATAAATTAATACAAGCTTTACATGAATTGATTTAAAAAAGCTTACTTTCTGCATGTACTTTTACTCCTGTTCAGGATTTCGTAAGTAATACCCCACACCACGTCTTGTCACAATCCAAGTTGGATGACTCGGGTTATCTTCTATTTTTTCACGTAAACGACGAATCGTTACATCTACTGTACGGACATCTCCAAAATAATCATAGCCCCATACCGTTTGCAGAAGGTGCTCACGTGTCATTACTTGGCCAATATGCTTTGCTAAATAATGTAAAAGTTCAAATTCACGGTGTGTTAACTCAATCGATTCTTCTCGCTTTAACACAAGATAAGCATCGGGTTGAATTGTTAAAGAACCAACAACAATATTATTTGTCTCCTCGATTGCTTCCTCCGCCTGTGCTGCAACATTTAATCGACGCATATTGGCTTTTACACGTGCAATCAACTCACGTGTGCTGAAAGGTTTTGTTACATAATCGTCTGCACCCATCTCAAGTCCTAATACTTTATCAATTTCAGACCCTTTGGCAGTTAGCATAATAATAGGGAAATCATACTTTTTTCGTACTTCTCGACAAACTTCCATACCGTCCCGCTTTGGTAACATAATATCTAATAGCATTAAATCCGGCTGCTGTTCCTCTATTTTTTCAAGTGCCTCATCTCCATCATAGGCACATATCACATTGTATCCTTCTTTAATCAAGTTAAATTGTATAATATCTGCGATTGGCTTTTCATCATCCACAACTAAAATTGTTTTATTCATATATAAATCTTCCTTTCGCAATTAAGTTTCATTATTTATTGATTTATCCATCTATCTTTTACTCTAACATGCTTTGACTTCAGATGCATTAAACTCGAATAGGCCCAAATTATTTCGTGGGAAATAATAATCTGCTAGTTTTAAATGGCTGCAAAAACCTTCACTTTATAGTTGATTTGAAAAAGAAAAATAAAAAAAGGGCAGCCCGAAATATGGACTGCCTCATAGCACTAATTCAATACTGATAATGGGTTTATCAATGAACCATTTTTATACACTTCAAAGTGTAAATGTACACCCGTTGAACGGCCAGTTGAGCCCATTACACCAAGTTTAGCACCTTGACCAACTACTTGTCCTACTGAAACTGAAATAGAGGAAAGATGTGCATAAATTGTTTCATAACCATTATTATGATTTATGACAACCTTATTACCAAAAGTACCGTCATATCCAGCAAATGTGACAACACCATTATCTGTTGCTTTAATTGTGTAATCAGATGGACGCGCAATATCGATTCCATTGTGATGTCTACCCCAACGTGAACCTACTTTACTTGAAATATATCCACCAACAGCTGGCCATGCAAATGAGCCTGTCCCATGTGATAGTATTACCTTTGTTCCTACTACTTCAATATTATCTACTGGTTCTGCTGTTATAACTTCACTTATTACTTCATCATCCGTTACTTTACCGTTGATAGTCGTAATTTTATGAAGCTTCTCACGCTGACCGTTTTTCCCTTCTTGTGTAACCTTAGATTCGCCTTTCATCATTGATTCATCTTTTTGCGTAATCTTTTGGAATGGAATTTCCTCAACACGGAATGCTTCTTTAACGACACTAACCGTTACTAAAGGTTTATTAACTGTCACATTAATTTCTTGACCGATTTTTAATACAGTCGTTTCTGTAATACTTGGGTTTAATGCTAGTAGTTGGGCTAATTTTAGACCATGTGCCTTTGCAATAGACCCTAATACATCGCCTTCCTGAACTTTATACACTTGCTTTTCTAGCGCACCTGTTTGTAATAATTCTACAGCCTGCGCTGGCGTAATAATTTGATCTGGATTAATAGACGTTGCTTCTCCTGAAACTTCTTCTGCTAAAGAGATTTCGACAATACGAGTTTGATTATTTTCTGAAAGCGGTGCTTGTTCAGTAGTATTACTCGCATTTAATGCATCTAATTCTTGTTGGGTAACATACTTAAGCTTCAATAGATTCATCGTCTCTGCATAATCTGCTTCATTTTTTAAATATGCTACTGGTTTTTCATTAATTACAAGAGCGTGTGCTGCCGCTTCAACCACTAAAGTATCATTGAGTTTAGCTAATGTCTCTTCATTATTTACAGCTACTGTGAATACTTGCTCAGGAATTACTTTTACTTGGGATCCAACATCAACTGTAAAATCTGTATACTTATGAGATGCCTCTTGCGCTTTTTCGCCTAATAATTGTTGAACAGCTTCTTGATCCGACACTGCTCCAATATATTCTTCACCATTATATATATGGTAAACCTTACTAAATTCTTCTTTATCTTCTGTTTCTTTTGCGAAAGCTAAGTTGAACGTAACGCTTGATAGTAAAATCGCAATAAACGCTGCTTTAATACCTTTTGCTTTATGACGTTTTATAAGACTCTTTGTATAGCCTACTTTTGCATTTCCTTTCGAACTCATGATAAAGCCCCTTCCAAAATCTATCCTATAAATTTACATAGGATTTTTTTTATGTGAAAAATCACACTTCTATAATGTATCATAATTAAAAATTTGATTGAACAAATATTGAGTTTTGTAATGTAATTGTATTATTTACTAATAAAGTGTCGAATGTAGTACCAAATATAGTAAATGAAATCGGATAATATAATCTATTTTTAAAGTTTATATTCAAAAACCATGAATTTTATACATATTTTTTCTATTTTTTGAAATTTAAATCAATTTTATAGTTTATAATTCCATACACAAATACAAATAAGGCAAAGCTAACAAGTACTATTAGTCGCATCATTTCGCTATTTGCGATGCCTTCTGCTCCTCTTAAGTGTTCGTTTTTCCACGGCAAAACGAATTATGAAATATACTTATTCTGATTTTCAATTAATAGATAGTAAAGAGATTTAATAGCAGCAGATAGTTATCGTCTTCTCGTAAACCGTTTCAGCGTAAAAAAACACCATCTCTAAAAGAAAATGGTGTTATTTACGTATTAGATTAGTCACACACGTTTATACCGTATTACTCCCAAATAGAATTCACTACATTTGTTTGTTCACGAGCTGGTCCAACTGAGAAAGTCATTAGATTAATGCCCGTTAATTCTTGAACACGCTCTACATAGTTACGAGCATTCTCAGGTAATTCCTCTAACGTACGTACTTCTGTAACATCCTCATCCCAACCTGGAAGCTCTTCATATATTGGCTTACACCCTTCAATAATGTGAAGGTTTGCTGGGTATTCTGTAATAACTTCCCCATGATAATCATAAGCTGTGCAAATTTTTACAGTTTTTAATCCTGATAATACATCAATTGAGTTTAAAGCTAAATCTGTAATACCTGATACACGACGAGCGTGACGTACAACAACTGAATCAAACCAGCCTACACGACGTGGGCGACCTGTTGTTGTTCCGTATTCTCGTCCTACCTCACGTATTTGATGACCAATTTCATCGTGTAACTCAGTTGGGAACGGCCCATCACCTACACGTGAAGTATACGCTTTACATACACCAACGACACGGGACACTTTGTTTGGCCCTACACCAGCACCAATGGCAACACCACCTGCTACTGGGTTCGATGAGGTAACGAATGGATACGTTCCTTGATCCACATCCAGCATAATCCCTTGCGCACCTTCAAATAATACGCGACCACCTTCATCTAAAATATCATTTAAAATTTTGGACGTATCCTGTACATAATGGGCTAGCTCTTGACCATATTCATAATACTCCTCGAAAATATCTTCAAATAGTAAGCCATCCACTTCATAATACTTTTCAAATAAACGATTTTTTTGCTCTAAATTAGCGCGTAATTTTTCTTCAAAAATCTCCTTATCTAAAAGATCTGCCATACGAATACCGATTCGCCCTACCTTATCTTGATAACAAGGGCCAATCCCTTTACATGTCGTACCTATTTTATTCTCTCCACGAGCCTCTTCTTCTACCTTATCTTGATGTATATGATACGGTAAAACCACATGTGCACGATTTGAAATACGTAAATTTGACGTATCAATACCGCGATCCTGTAAGCCCTTGAGCTCTGTTACTAAAGATTTTGGATTTACTACTAGACCATTCCCAATTACAGAAATTTTGTCTTTGTAAAATATGCCTGATGGAATTAGGTGTAGCTTATACGTTTCGCCTTCAAACTTAATAGTATGACCTGCATTATCGCCTCCTGCAAAACGAGCAATAATATCTGCTTTTTTCGATAGGAAGTCCGTAATTTTACCTTTCCCTTCGTCTCCCCATTGTGTACCTACAACAACAATTGATGACATAACAGCACCTCCAAATTATCCGTCCATTTTATAAAGCAGAATAATTGTATCAATCCTATAAAGAGAAAGTCAACCTATTAAAGCGAAAAACACGAACAAAGAATCCGCTACCAATTCTAATTGTTCGTGTTTATATGAATTTATTATTCTCGTGATGGTGGTGGTTCATGCTGTGACCAATCAACATTAAGAAACTTGTTAAATTCTTTCTTAAAGGCTAATGTAACTGTACCTGTGGGACCGTTACGTTGTTTAGCAAGGATGATTTCAATCATATTTTTACTTTCAGATTCTTTATCATAATAGTCATCACGGTAAAGGAACGCGACGATGTCAGCATCCTGCTCAATACTTCCAGACTCACGTAAGTCACTCATCATTGGTCGCTTATCTTGTCGTTGCTCTACCCCACGAGAAAGCTGAGATAAGGCGATAACAGGTACCTTCAACTCACGGGCTAGCCCTTTTAGTGAACGGGAAATTTCTGATACTTCTTGCTGACGATTCTCTCCTGGTTTACCGCTACCTTGAATTAATTGTAAATAGTCAATTAAAATCATCCCAAGACCTTGTTCTTGTGCAAGGCGACGGCATTTTGCACGAATTTCATTAATACGCACCCCTGGAGTATCATCAATAAAGATACCTGAATTGGATAGGCTCCCCATTGCCATCGTTAACTTACCCCAGTCCTCTGTTGTTAGTGCCCCTGTACGTAACACCTGTGCGTCAATATTTCCTTCTGCACAAAGCATACGCATGACAAGCTGATCTGCACCCATCTCTAGGGAGAAGATTGCTACATTTTCCCGAGCTTGTACCGCTACACTTTGCGCCACGTTTAGTGCAAAGGCAGTTTTCCCTACAGATGGACGTGCCGCAACAATGATTAAATCATTTCGCTGAAATCCGGCTGTAATACGGTCTAAATCGCGGAAACCTGTCGGAATCCCGGTTACATCACCTTCACGTGTTTGCAGCTGTTCAATATTATCGTACGTTTGTACAAGTACATCCTTAACGTGCTTGAAGTCCCCTGCATTTTTGCGATTTGCGACTTCCATCATCTTCTTTTCAGCTTCTGATAAAAGTGCCTCTACTTCATCCTCACGTGTATAGCCATCCTCTACAATTTTAGTTGCTACACGGATTAGTCGTCTTAGAAGTGCTTTTTCCTCAACGATTTTTGCATAGTGTGCAATATTTGCTGCAGTTGGTACTGCGTTTGCTAGCTCAGATAAATAGGAAAGTCCACCTACATCCTCAAGCTCCTTTTTAGCCGAAAGCTCCTCTGTGACTGTAACAACATCTATCGCTTTTCCTTGATCACTTAAAATAAGCATCGTCTGGAAAATCTTTTGATGGGCAGTACGATAGAAATCCTCTGGCATTAAAATTTCAGACGCTGTAATGAGTGCTTGTGGCTCAAGGAAAATAGCACCGATAACCGATTGCTCTGCTTCATGGTTATGCGGCGGAACGCGGTCCATCATGGATTCGCTCATAGTTGTCGCTCCTTATTCTGCAATTACATGTACTTTTAGTGTTGCTTTAACCTCTTGGTGAAGCTTAACTGGTACGTTTGTGTATCCTAATGCACGGATACCATCATTGCATTCCATTTTACGTTTATCAATTTTTATGCCGTGTTTCTTTTGTAGCTCCTCTGCAATTTGCTTTGTTGATACAGATCCAAATAAACGACCTCCATCACCTGATTTTGCTTTAAGCTCTACTGTTAATTGTTCAATTTTCTCTTTTAAATCCTTCGCTGCTTGTAGTTCAGCCGCTGCATTTTTTTCCTCTAGCTTCTTTTGACCCTCAAGCTGGCTCATTGCTTGATTATTTGCTTCTACTGCATAGCCATTTTTAATAAGGAAGTTTTGTGCGTAACCATCTGCTACGTTTTTAACTTCTCCCTTTTTCCCTTTACCCTTTACATCTTTTAAAAATACTACTTTCATTGCTCGTTACTCCCTTCTAGTATTTCAATAATAGCATTCGTTAAATATTGTTTTACCTCATCTATGGAGTTGGCTTCCATTTGTGTTGCTGCATTTGTTAAATGCCCTCCACCGCCTAACTTTTCCATAATAAGCTGTACATTGATATCCCCTAGTGAACGGGCACTAATCCCAATTAAACCATCCTGGCGATGTGCAATGACAAATGATGCCGATACATCCTTCATCGTTAGTAAAATATCGGCTGTTTGTGCAATAAGAACCGAATCATAAACGCGGTTATCCTCGCCATGTGCAATGGCAAGCCCTGGTCGTAGAAAGCGCACTGTCTGTACCAGCTTTGAACGCTCAATATACGTATCAACATCTTCCTTCAATAACCGCTGAACAAGAATAGTATCTGCCCCATTCGTACGCAAATAAGAGGCTGCCTCAAATGTCCGTGCCCCTGTACGAAGTGTAAAGCTTTTCGTATCTACAATGATACCTGAAAGGAGCGCGGTTGCTTCAAGCATCGTAATTTTTGTATGTTTCGGCTGATACTCTAATAATTCTGTTACAAGCTCTGCCGTTGATGAGGCATACGGCTCCATATAAACAAGGGTTGGATTCGAAATAAATTCCTCTCCGCGACGATGATGGTCAATCACAACCACCTTATCCGTTTTATTAAATAGACGGTCATCGATCACTAAGCTTGGCTTATGTGTATCAACAATAACTAAAAGCGATTTATGTGTCATTTTTGAAAGCACTTCATCCGGAGTTATAAAGCGATCGGCAAAATCCGATTTGCCCTCTATTTCCTCCATTAAACGACTTACACTGCCGTTTAACTCATTGAAGTTTAATACAACATAGCCTTCTACCTTATTCATTTCTGCCATTTTACGTACACCAATTGCAGCACCGATAGAGTCCATATCTGGATTTTTATGTCCCATCACAAATACTTGGTCACTATCTTGAATTAAGTCACGTAAAGCATGTGAAATGACACGCGCTCTTACACGCGTCCGTTTTTCTACTGGGTTGGTCTTTCCACCATAGAAGCGGAGTTTTCCATCAGGCTGCTTTATCGCTACTTGGTCTCCACCTCGTCCCAATACTAAATCAAGACTCGATTGTGCTAATTCGCCTAGCTCTGTTAAGGATGGTGAGCCTGCACCAACCCCGATACTTAATGTTAATGAGAGATTTTTTTGTAGCGTTTTCTCACGAATATCATCTAAAATCGAAAACTTCCTTTGCTCCAGCTGGGCAAGAATGGACTCATTTAATACAGCTAAAAAACGATCAGATGATATCCGTTTCACAAAAATCCCATTCTCTGCAGCCCATTCATTTACGATTGAAGTTACAGACGTATTAGTAATGCTTCTTGCTTGGTCATCCATCGCTTGAGTAAGCTCATCATAGTTATCAATAAACAGTATGGCGAGTACCGTACGATCTGCAAAATACTGTGTCTCGATTTCTACCTGCTCTGTTATATCAAAGAAATAGAGTAGTTTTTCTTCGGGCTTATAATACACACGGTACTTCCTATCTCTTATCGTTACCGTTAGCTCCTTTTTTTCCTCAGGCTTAACTAGACTGAACAAACCTTCAGATAAACTAAATAATTCTTCACCCATTAAGCTCCCTGCATCCATTAATTGCAGCATATAAGGATTAGCCCACTCAATTATATATTGATCATTCACGAGCAAAATACCAAATGGCATTTGTAAAAAAGCTTCTTCGCCAACTTTTTTCATTCGGAATGAAAGTGTGCTAATATGTTTTTCTGTTTCTATATACGTAGTTCTTTCAACTTTCCATCCATAATACAGAGTAGCTATGCTAACAACGGTATACAACAAGCCAATCCAAATATTCCAAGAGATGAGTAAAGAGGCTGTAATAATTGCTAAACACGTTAATAGCAATAGTGGATATCGGATTGGACGTTTCCTGAAAATCCCCATCTAAAATCAGCTCCTTATTTTTGACTCTTCCCTTTAATGAACTCTCGTAAGTTAAAGCCTAAATCTATAATCCCTAATAGGATGATGAATGAATATAGTGGGATGGCTAGTATGGTTGCGATCACTTTTAAAAATCGCGGATAGCTGAATGCATCGATGCAATAATGAATGAACGAAATTCCTTGTAAGGTTAAAAGCACCCAGAGCACGATCGACATATTTAGGACAATTACAAATAGCGTTGTTCCTATTTCTGGTGGAAAGAATAAATTAATTGATAAAACAATTAAATAATACCAAAGTACAGCCCGTGGTAAACGTAATTCACTAAACGGCGGATATTTTGGCACAGGTATTTGAAGTCGTTTTAACACAGGTAAATTTACCTCAATGATGATCACTGCCAGTATAAATACCGAAATCGTAATGGCTGCAGGTACCGATAATTGCATGGCATCAAACACTTGAAGCATCTGTTCTTTTGGTACTTCCTGTCCCATTAATTGTGGCGATTTATCTATATACTCCTCATACGTTTCACGTGAAACTTTCAATCCTTCATCATTAACGTCGATGTTTAACAAACGTGTTAACACTAAAAACAGCATGGCTAACGTCAGCAATAACGCTAAGCCTGTTGATAATAGTAAATATACTTTACTTTTTCTTAAACGAAGCGCATCACCAATCACAAAACCAATAACAGCAAGGACAAACGCTATTGGCAAAATACTAATATTACCTACTAGCACGCTGGCGAATACGGCAAGTAGTGACAGGGAAATGGCTTGCTGTCGTTTATATGTCGCACTGTACCAAGCTATTGGCAGTGGTGCAAATACAAACGCTATTAAATTTACTAATGGTACATAAAAAGCAAGTACAAGTAGGATTAGAAAAATACCAAGTATTATTGCTCCTTGTACCATTGCTTTCGTTCGATTATTCGGCATGGAAAACCTTCCTTTTTTCAAATCAAAAAACTTTTCACCTATCTATTGTACCATTTTTTTATTCGGCAAACAAAAAACGAAATAGAACAAACGCTTGCCTTTTGCCAATAAAAAAAAGTAGACAGAGTTGAATGTTCAACTTTGCCTACTTGATCTCATCTTATTTCTCTTCTGCTACGAATGGAAGTAAAGCCATGATACGTGATACTTTAATTGCAGAAGTTAATTTACGTTGGTACTTTGCACTTGTGCCAGTTACGCGACGTGGTAAAATTTTACCGCGCTCAGAGATGAATTTCTTTAAAAGATCTACATCTTTGTAGTCGATGTGCGTAATGTTGTTAGAAGTGAAGTAGCAAACTTTACGGCGTTTGCGGCCTCCGCGACGTGGTGCCATTATCGGTGTCCTCCTTTAATTATTTTTGGATGAACAGTTCTTAGAACGGTAAATCGTCTTCAGAAACTTCGATTGGTCCCTTGCTATTTGCAAACGGATCTTCATCCATACGTGTATAATTTTGCTGATTCTGAGGTGGTTGATTTTGTTGATATGAACCAAACGAATCCTGTGCAGGAGCGCCACCAAACTGCGGTGCAGGCGGATTATTATATGCCGGCTGACCGCCACCATAACCTTGTCCACCACCGTATTGATTAGTTGACATACCTTGCGGAGCAGCATTGCCACCATTGCGCGGCTCTAAGAACTGCACTGAATCTGCAACAACATCCGTAGTATATACACGCTTCCCGTCTTGTCCTTCAAAGCTGCCTGTTTGAATACGGCCTTCAACTCCAATCAAACTTCCCTTTTTCATGAAATTTGCTAAGTTTTCAGCTTGCTTTCGCCAAGCAATACAACCAATGAAGTCAGCTTCCTTTTCGCCTTGTTGATTCGAGAATGTACGATTTACAGCAACTGTAAATCGAGCCATCGGAATTCCACTCGGTGTATAACGAAGCTCAGGATCCTTCGTAAGTCTTCCAACAATTACGACACGGTTAATCATTAGTATTCAACCTCCTTTTCAGCATTTTGTTTAAAAATTATTTTGCTTCTTCACGAACAGCGATATGACGGATAATGTCTTCGCTAATGTTAGCTAAACGAGTGTACTCATCGATTGCTTGAGAACCAGCGTTTACTTTCACGATTTGGTAGAAACCTTCGCGGAAGTCGTTGATTTCGTAAGCTAAGCGGCGTTTACCCCAATCTTTAGCTTCGATGATTTCAGCACCGTTTGAAGTTAAGATTTCGTTGAAACGCTCTACTAAAGCTTTCTTCGCTTCTTCTTCAATGTTCGGGCGAACGATGTACATTAATTCATACTTTCTCATCTACTTTTGCACCTCCTTATGGACTTGGGCTCTCCTGTCGAACAGGGAGCAAGGAGTAAGTAACTAGTATTACTCACATCAATGAATTGTAACATAACTAATATTTACATTCAAGTTTAATATATAGGTTCGTGTATTTTTTAAAAAGGAACTTATGTTCTTATTTTACCATATAGCTTCACAATAGCAAGTTTCTTCTTTACATTTAATGATGTTACGATTGGTTTTTTAATACATTAACTACTAAAGGATTTTCCTATAGTTCTGCTGTCAAAGTACGTCACTATTCAAATAACATTACAAAGTAAAGGGAGGAAAAGATAATGCAACCCCACATAATCCAATTAGACATTAAAAAAATTGCCAAGCAAAATATCCTATGGACAATTGGTTTAAGCATCGGCTTACTCTTACTTAATTTATTTTTGCAGCCACAATCCATTCACATTTCCGCCAGTTCCATTATATGGAATGTTATTTTCTTTGTCGTTTTATATGTAGTCCTGATTATTTTACATGAGGCATGTCATTTACTTGGCTTTGTCCTATTTGGAAAGACTCCATTTCGTTCACTATCATACGGCGTTGATTTCGAAAAAGGGATGGCTTATGCAACAACCTCTCAGCCTCTTCCAAACTATGCAATGAAAAAAGCGCTTTTACTCCCATTTTGGGTTACTGGTGTCATCCCAACCTTTATCGGATTTTGGCTCAATAATAATACAGTCATACTCGTTGGTGCATTTTTAATAGCAGGTGCTGTAGGCGATATTGCAATGTATAAGGAACTTCGAAAATTTTCGAAGCACGCAAAGGTACAAGATGATCCGAAAGAGCCAAAGCTTTATGTTTACGATTAGCGAGGAAAAAGTTGCATCATCATAAATAAAAACGAGACCGCTACTTACGTAGTAGTCTCGTTTTTCAATTAAACGTTAAAGCGGAATAACATAACGTCGCCGTCTTGAACGATGTATTCTTTACCTTCTGAGCGTACTTTTCCTGCCTCTTTTGCTGCTGCGTGTGAACCAGCTTCTACTAAGTCATCATACGCAACTGTCTCTGCGCGAATAAAGCCGCGCTCGAAATCAGAGTGGATAACACCTGCACATTGTGGCGCTTTCATCCCTTTACGGAACGTCCAAGCACGTACTTCTTGTACACCTGCAGTGAAATAAGTAGCTAAACCAAGTAGATCGTAAGAAGCACGGATTAATTGATCTAAACCAGACTCTTTAATACCTAACTCCTCTAAGAACATCGCCTTTTCTTCATCATCAAGCTCTGAAATTTCTTCTTCCACTTTTGCACAAATCGTAATTACATGAGAGCCTTCTTTTGCTGCAAATTCACGCACAATTTGTACATATTTATTATTATCTGCATCAGCTACCTCGTCTTCTGATACGTTCGCTACATAAAGCATTGGCTTAATTGTTAAAAGATGTAGACCTTTAATTACTTTTAATTCATCATCTGAAAGCTCTACTGAACGAGCTGGTTGATCAGATTCTAATGCATCTTTAATTTTTGTTAAGATAGGCTCTTCGATTAATGCCTCTTTATCCTTTTGTTTCGCCATTTTACTTACCTTTTGAAGGCGTTTATCAACAGACTCTAAGTCAGCCAAAATTAATTCTAAATTGATTACTTCAATATCATCAATCGGATTTACTGTACCCGATACATGCGTAATATTTTCGTCTTCAAAACAACGAACCACCTGACAAATCGCATCTACTTCACGAATATGTGAAAGGAATTTATTTCCTAGACCTTCCCCTTGAGAAGCTCCTTTAACAATCCCGGCGATATCTGTGAATTCAAATGACGTTGGGACAGTTTTCTTCGGTGTTACAAGCTCCGTTAACTTTTGGAGACGCGCATCTGGCACTTCTACAATGCCCACATTCGGATCGATTGTTGCGAATGGATAGTTTGCCGCTAGAGCTCCTGCCTTTGTAATTGCGTTAAATAAAGTAGATTTCCCTACGTTCGGTAAGCCTACAATACCAGCTGTTAATGCCATGAATAGACACAACCTTTCTATGTTCAGTTCAATTTTTTCTCTTCAATAACCTTATCTATTATATTGATTCGCTAGAGAAAAGTCTAATATGCATGAAACTTACGCATCACTTGCTTTCCTTATAACTTTTTTCATTTTCTTTTCAAATTCACGGCGAGGGATCATTACACTATGCCCGCAACCTTCACATTTAATGCGAATATCGGCACCTACTCGAATAATTTTCCATGCATTTGTTCCACAAGGATGCTGCTTTTTCATCTCTACAACATCCTGTAATTCAAATTGCTTCGGCTCCATCTTATTGTCCTCCTTCAACTTCTCTTCCCATAACTCGATCATATAGCATCATTTTCGGATACGGAATCGGAATACCATTTTTCTCTAATATATCCTTTACATCTCTACGAATCGTACGCGCTACTGCATACTGCTGGAGCGGCAATGTTTCTGCCATAATACGAATCGTTACCTCGGTTCCGGCAATATTTTGCACACCTAGAAAAGTAGGCGGTGAAGCTAATTCCGGGTGAATTTCAGGTAATGTTTTTAAATATTCATTAATCACTTTTTCTGCTTTTTCAATATCTGCATCAAAAGCGAGCTGCATATCGATCATCGCTTTAGAGTTATTAATAGAATAGTTAATAACATCCGTGATAGAGCCATTTGGAATAATAAACTGTTCTCCTGTAATTCCCTTAATTTTTGTTGTACGTAGCCCAATTTCCACAACGGTTCCTTCCGCTATATTTACCCGAATATAATCACCAACACCAAACTGATCCTCGAAAATAATGAAAAAACCTGTAATCACATCTTTTACTAAACTTTGTGCACCAAAACCAATCGCTAGACCTGCAATCCCAGCCCCAGCTAATAAACCAGCTACATTGATATCTAAAACAGACAAACTCCCTATAATAGCTGAAAAATAAACTAAATACGAAAGTACACTTTGCAATAGCTTTAGTATTGTTTTTTGACGACGCTCTGAATGATTTAATGGAGATTTAATGCGTAACGTAAAAATATTGGCTATCACCTTTTTTCCAATAGCTACGACCAAATAAGAAATAATAAAAATCGCGATAATTTTTATGAAAGCAATCATAATAAAATCCCATAAATCTGGATCCGTTACAAAATCCCATAGATTTTGCATCATTTTTTCGAAGCCTTTTAACTCTTTAGTTTCTTCATTCGCTTGTGTAATTTCCAAATTTTCCACCTCTTGTATAACAATCTAACATTTTGAATATACTGCCTAAATATAAAGGATACCTAAATGAAACATGAACAACCCATTCAAATTTGAAAGTGAGGTCATTTTATGCAACAACCCTCTTATTTGCATTATGCTATCCATTATGAAAAATCCGGTGCCGTTTGGCAACTAAGTGAAATTTTCTTGCAGCATATTCCATTTCATCTTCCACAGCTAACATTTTGTTGTATCGGTACTGATCGGTCTACGGGTGATGCACTTGGACCACTAGTTGGCAGTCAGTTGTTAACTGATTATGCTTTTCCATTTCCGGTTCTAGGAACGCTTGAAAAACCCGTTCATGCATTAAATTTACTTGAAACACAAGTTGAACTTGAAACACAAAATCCCCGTCCTTTTATCGTTGCCATCGATGCCTGTCTCGGTGAAGAACAGTCAGTTGGGACAATCATTGTGAAGGATGGGGCTCTCTATCCCGGACGTGCTGTAAAAAAAGAACTACCACCAATCGGCGATTTATCCATCAAGGGCGTCGTCAACGTTGGTGGCTTTATGGAAACGATGGTACTTCAAAATACACGATTGCATGTCACGAATTGTATCAGTAATACAATCGCACGTGCGCTAACCTTATCATGGCAACGATATTTATTAAAAAACAAACAATATAGCAACGATAATCCCTACAATCAAAATAGCCGGCAGCAAATTGGCTACTCGAATTTTCGTTAGCCCAGCTATATTTAGACCAATAGCCATAATCATAACCCCACCAGTAGCAGTCATTTCTCTAATAAACATATTGAGTGCCTCTTCTGGAATATAGGAACTGATGATACCAGCAAAAAGTGTAATTCCACCTTGATAAATAAAAACAGGGAATGCTGATAACAGTACACCTAATCCTAGGGTAGATGCTAAAATAATGGACGTAAATCCGTCAATAATCCCCTTTGTAATCAGTACATCATGATCATTTCTAAGTCCACTATCAAGCGCACCGATTATAGCCATAGATCCAATAACAAAAATAAGGGATGCTGTCACGAAGCCCTCTGCAATTTGACCGTTGCCAGCCCCTTTCGCCTTCCCTTTATTTAAAATTGATTCGACCCAGAGTCCGAAGCGGTTAAACAATGTATCTAAATCAAGCCATTCTCCAACTATTGCTCCCATTACTAGGCTAATAATAACGATTACAAAATTCTCGCTTTTAAACCCCATTTGAATTCCTAGTACGGCAACAGCTAGCCCAATAATCGATAGAGCTGTTTCCTTTGTTTTTTCAGGAATATGTTGAAATACACGACCAATTAAAGCACCAATGATAATAAACAAAGCATTTAAAAATGAACCTAATAAAACCATCTCGCTGCTCCTTAACAAGTAGAAAAACACCTCTCGCCCTAAAAGAAGGACGGGATGATGTTTTTCTATACAAATACTATATTTTTAGCTATTAAGAAAAGAGCCCTTTTGCACGCGACAGCTGCTTGCGAGCCCGAAGCGAAAGTACACGCTCCTCTACTTTCACCCGTGAGAACAGAACGCGACCTCGAACGTGCAGCGCGAATGCTTAGACACTCTTTAAAATAGAACACCTTTACAGGGCGCATTTAAATTAATCTAATTCTACATTCAGAATTTCTAAAATACGCTCTAAATCTTCCTCTGAATAAAACTCAATTTCAATTTTCCCTTTGTCCTTTTGCTTTTTAATTTGGACATTCGTACCGAAGTAATCACGTAACTGTGTTTCAGTGGCCACTACGAACACATCCTTATTAACGGCCTTTTCCGTTTCACGTGAAACATATTCGTTTATATTTTGCACAAGCGTCTCAAGCTGACGGACATTTAGAGATTGATGTAATACCTTTTGAGCCACATCTGGAATTCGGCGCTTATTTTTTAGCCCTAGAAGAGCACGACCATGTCCCATAGAGAGCTGACCATTATTCACTAATGAACGTACTTCTTCTGGCAGCTGTAATAAGCGAATATGATTGGCAATATGGGGTCTGCTCTTTCCTAAACGCTTCGCTAAATCTTCCTGTGTAAAATCTAATTTTTCGATTAAGCTACTGTATGCCTCGGCTTCTTCAATCGGGGTTAAATCCTCCCGTTGTAGGTTTTCTAGAATTGCAACCTCCATCATTTGCTGTTCAGTCATTTCTTTCACAATAGCAGGTATTTCATTTAAACCTGCCAATTTAGCCGCGCGGAAACGTCGTTCACCAACAACAATTTCATATTTCTTGCCCTTTTTTCGCACAACAATTGGCTGAATAATTCCATGCTCTTTAATCGACTGAGCAAGCTCCTCTAACACATCATCATTAAAAATTTTCCTTGGTTGGAATGGATTTACGACAAGTTGACTTACAGATACACTTTCGATTTCATTGTCTTTATGTAACGTTTCTTCCGGAAAAAACGCTCCGATTCCTTTTCCTAATCCTTTAGCCATTTTTGATCACTTCCCTTGCAAGCTCTAGATAATTTTCCGATCCACGTGATTTTGCATCATATAAAATAATTGGTTCACCGTGACTTGGTGCCTCGCTTAGGCGAACATTTCGCGGGATAATTGATTTGTATACTTTATCTTGAAAATATTTCTTTACTTCTTCAATTACTTGTAGTCCTAAATTTGTTCTTGCATCAAGCATCGTTAGCAATACACCATCGATTCTTAATTCCTTATTCAAATGTTTTTGCACAAGGCGAACAGTTGATAGTAACTGACTGAGCCCTTCAAGCGCATAATACTCACATTGTACTGGAATAATTACTGCATCAGAGGCAGTTAATGCATTAATCGTTAAAAGCCCCAGTGAAGGCGGACAATCAATAATAATATAATCATACATAGGCTTCACATCCTGCAAAGCCTTTTTTAGGCGCACTTCACGGGATATTGTTGATACAAGTTCAATTTCAGCACCTGCTAAAGAAATTGTAGCGGGCACTATATATAAATTTTCAACTTTTGTCTGCTGAATCACAGATATTACATCTTCCTCTTCAATTAACACATCATATATACAGCTGTCTACATCCCCTTTATTAATACCAATTCCACTTGATGCATTTCCCTGTGGATCAATGTCAATAAACAATGTTTTCTTTCCTAAATAAGCTAGACAAGCACTTAAATTTACAGCTGTAGTCGTTTTCCCTACGCCACCCTTTTGGTTAGCGATTGCAATAGTTCTTCCCATTTGTGCACCTGCTTTCAACATTCAAATTCGTTACTGCTGTAACTCGATTTTCATTTTTGTTAAATAGCTATCTTTGAAACACAGAATTCTCTAAACTAATTACTTATCATTCTAACAAAAAACTCCATAGAATCGTCAAAATATTCATCAAATAATATTCCCCGCTTATTATCGGCAAATAAAAACTCCCGAATATAGCGTTATTCGGGAGAGAGTGTTATTTTTTTTTCGGGATTTTCACAGTGATTTGATAATACTCTTCAGTATCTTCTTCTTCCGTTTTTAACTTTATACCACTTTTGCTTACCATCGATAGTGACTGCTTAATTGTATTCAACGCGATCCGTACATCCTTACTAATCGCTTTACGCTTAGGTCGTGCCGTCTTCTCAGGAGTCTCATCCTCTTCTGGATGCAACAGCAGCTGGATTTGCTCCTCAAGCTGTCGAACATTCCAATCATATTCCAAGACTGCTGCGATTAGTTGCATTTGAAGCTGCTCGTCCTTAATAGCGATTAACGCTCGTGCATGTCGCTCCGTTATTTCACGCTTTAAAATAGCTTCTTGTACAAATTGGGGTAGCTTCAGTAAACGTAGTTTATTGGCCACTGTAGACTGCCCTTTTCCTAGACGCTGAGCAAGCGCTTCCTGTGTCAGTGAATGAAGCTCAAGCAATTGCTGATACGCTAAAGCTTCCTCTATTGCAGTTAACTCTTCACGCTGAAGGTTTTCAATTAATGCAATAGAAGCCGTTTCTTTATCGCTTAATACACGGACAATTGCTGGCACTTCTGTCCATTCTAATTTTTTCATTGCACGGTATCTGCGTTCACCTGCAATGATTTCATACGTTCCGTCACCACCCTCACTCGGACGCACAACTATCGGCTGAATCACACCGTGTGTATGAATTGTTCTAGATAACTCTTCAATCTTTTCGTCATCAAAAACAGTTCGAGGTTGGTAACGGTTAGGAATGATATTTTCAATTGGAATTTTCACTACTTCTTCTGCCGCTGTATTTACCGCTTCTACTTCACTTTTTACTTCTGGCTCAGACTTTACTCCGCCTCCGAAAAAACGTGAAAAAGGACTCTTCATCCAATGGCACCACCTTTATGAAACTATCTTGCTTATTATAATTATTATTTCTTATTCTAGCAGAAATGTACATAGTTCATTGCATGTTTATTTCATTCAAAATTTCATAAATATAAATGTATATGCTTAAAAAAAGCAAATTATACCTCTTTTATTGAATAGGTGTTTTATTTGGTACACCTGGTTTACGAGGATACTTTTTAGGTGTTTGCTTCACTTTATCAAAAACAAATAGTGAACGCTCGCTTTCCTCAACTGGTAATAGAAACTTAAATTCCTCTTTTAAAGTCGCTCCAAGGGTTGTGATTGCCTTTTTAGCATCCTTTAATTCCTCTGCACCAGCTGCGGCCTTTAAGGCTACAAAAGAGCCACCTTGCTTTGCTAATGGGATACAAAGCTCAGATAGCACCGATAAACGGGCAACCGCGCGAGCTGTTACCACATCAAACTGTTCGCGGTATTTCGCATTTTGACCAAATTCCTCTGCACGAGCATGAACAAATGCAACATTTTCCAATCCTAATTCTTCACTTAAATGATTTAAAAATGTAATTCGTTTATTTAATGAATCGACAATTGTTACATGTAAGTGTGGGAAACAGATTTTTATAGGTATACTTGGAAATCCTGCACCTGCTCCAACATCACAAACAGACACTACCTTTGTAAAATCAAAATAAAACGACGGGCTAATAGAGTCATAAAAATGCTTTAAATAGACGCCCTCTAAATCTGTAATGGCCGTTAAGTTCATTTTTTCATTCCATTCAACTAACAGCTCGAAATACTTTTTAAACTGTGCAATTTGAGTCTCCGTAAGCTCAATCCCTTTTTCACGAAGAGCTTCAATAAATTGTTGTTCGTTCATGGCAATCTCCTTTATTTACATGTTAAAGAGAGCGTCCGAATCCTCGAACGCTCATCGTCATTAATCGTTTGCTATACGAGCAATTTTCCCTTGCTCAATATAAACAAGTAAAATTGAAATATCTGCAGGGTTTACACCTGAAATACGGGAAGCCTGGGCAATAGATAATGGACGCACATTTTTAAGCTTGTGACGAGCTTCTGTCGCCAATCCTGAAATTGCGTCATAATCGATATTTTCTGGAATTTTTTTATCTTCCATCTTTTTTAATTTATCTACTTGCTGCAGAGCCTTTTGAATGTATCCTTCATATTTTAGCTGAATTTCAATTTGCTCTCGTACTTCTTCTGAAAGTTCAACTTCAAGAGGCTCAATTAACCCCGCTACTAAATCATAGTTCATTTCCGTACGCTTTACTAAATCTGACGCTCGGATACCATCCTTTAGCTCTGTACCACCCACAGAACGAATTGTTTCCTGTGTTTTTTCATTCGGCTTTACAATAATATCACGAAGACGAGCAAGCTCTGACTCGATCTGTGTGCGTTTTTCATTAAATCGTGCATATCGTTCTTCAGAAATCATGCCCATTTTATAGCCGATATCCAACAGACGAAGATCAGCATTATCATGGCGGAGTAATAAACGATATTCCGCACGAGATGTTAGTAATCGATACGGCTCATTCGTCCCCTTTGTTACTAAATCATCAATTAGGACACCGATATACGCATCTGAACGACTTAAAATAACTTCTTCTTTACCAAGTACTTTCGCAGCCGCATTTATCCCTGCCATTAAACCCTGTGCTGCTGCCTCTTCATAGCCAGATGTTCCGTTAATTTGACCCGCTGTATATAGATTTTTAATCTGCTTTGTTTCAAGTGTTGGCCATAATTGTGTTGGCACAATTGCATCATACTCAATCGCATAGCCCGCACGCATCATTTCAGCTTTTTCTAACCCTGGAACCGACGCAATCATTTTCTTTTGAACATGTTCAGGTAAGCTTGTTGATAAGCCCTGTACATATACCTCACGTGTATTACGTCCTTCTGGCTCTAAGAAAATTTGATGACGTGGTTTATCGTTAAAGCGAACAACCTTATCCTCAATGGAAGGACAATAACGTGGTCCTGTTCCTTTGATCATTCCTGAATACATTGGAGATAAGTGCAGGTTGTTTTCAATGATTTGATGCGTTTCCTCACTTGTATATGTTAACCAGCATGGCAGCTGATCCATAATATATTCCGTTGTTTCAAAACTAAATGCACGAGGCACATCATCCCCTGGCTGAATTTCTGTTTTTGAATAGTCAATCGTACGGCTATTCACACGAGGTGGTGTCCCCGTTTTAAAACGCACTAAATCAAAGCCAATTTCCTTTAAATTATCTGCCAGCTTAATGGACGGCTGCTGATTGTTCGGGCCTGATGAATATTTCAAGTCCCCGATAATAATTTCACCACGTAGGAATGTACCTGTTGTAATAATTACAGCCTTTGCACGATAAATCGCACCTATTTGTGTAATTACGCCACGTACTTCTCCTTCTTCGATAATTAGTTCATCTACCATTGCCTGATGAATTTGTAAGTTTTGTTCTTCCTCTAAAATTCGTTTCATTTCTTGCTGATACAGTACTTTATCAGCCTGTGCACGTAATGCACGTACAGCAGGTCCCTTACCTGTATTTAACATACGCATTTGGATATGTGTTTTATCAATTACTCTTCCCATTGCCCCGCCAAGTGCATCGATTTCGCGCACGACAATTCCTTTTGCTGGGCCGCCTACAGAAGGATTACATGGCATAAATGCAATCATATCTACGTTAATTGTAAGCATTAGTGTCTTAGCACCAGCTTTTGCAGCTGCATAAGCTGCCTCGGCACCAGCGTGACCTGCACCTACTACTATGACATCAAACGTGCCTGCCTCATATTGTGTTGGCATGCCGTATCTTCCTTTCTATTTATAAAATCAATCTAAGTGAAATGCGATTACTTGTGGTCCAGTAGACTAAACCAATTATAAGCGCATTCTATTTTCCTAAACAAAATTGTGAGAAGAGCTGATTAATTAAGCTTTCCTGCACAGTATCACCGACAATTTCCCCTAATAACTCCCACGTACGCGTTACATCAATTTGAACCATATCTACCGGCACTCCTGCCTGGGCTGCTGCCAGTGCATCTTCCACTGTAGCATGAGCTTGGTGCAACAAGGCGATATGGCGTGCATTTGATACGTATGTTAAATCGCCCGTTTCGATTTGTCCCTCAAAGAATAATGCTGCAATAGCCTCCTCTAGCTCGATGACTCCTTCCTCTTTTAAAAGAGAAGTAGTTACGATACGACGAGTACCTGCAAGCTCCTTCACACGGTTTAAATCAATTTTTTGAGGGATATCTGTTTTATTTACGACAACGATAAAGTCCATACTCTGAATCGTTTGGAATAGACGTTCATCTTCTGGCGTTAACGCTTCACCGTAATTTAGCACGAGAAGTATTAAATCTGCTCCTTTTAGTGCCTCACGAGAACGCTCTACTCCAATTCGTTCAACAATATCCTCTGTTTCGCGAATGCCCGCTGTGTCCACAAGACGAAGCGGTACCCCGCGCACATTGACGTATTCCTCTATAATATCACGAGTTGTCCCTGCAATATCAGTAACAATTGCTTTATTCTCATGAACTAAGCTATTTAATAATGATGATTTCCCAACGTTTGGACGACCTAAAATAACGGTTGACAGTCCTTCACGTAAAATTTTCCCTTGCGATGACGTTTGCAATAGCTTCATAATTTCGTCACGTACCCACGTACACTTTTCAATTAACACAGGTACAGTCATTTCTTCAACGTCATCATACTCAGGGTAATCAATATTTACTTCGACTTGCGCCAATGTTTCCAGCAGTGCCTGACGAAGTGAATGAATGAGTCGAGACAGTTTCCCATCCATTTGACCTAACGCCACGTTCATTGCACGGTCTGTTTTAGCTCGGATTAAATCCATTACTGCCTCTGCCTGCGATAAATCGATTCGTCCATTTAAAAATGCACGTTTTGTAAATTCACCAGGCTCTGCTAGTCTTGCTCCACTTCGTAAAACGAGTTGCAAAACGCGGTTAACTGACACAAGTCCGCCGTGACAGTTAATTTCGATTACATCCTCACGTGTAAATGTTTTTGGTCCACGCATTAACGAAAGCATAACTTCCTCTACTACTTCATTCGTTTTTGGATCGATTAAATGTCCATAATGAATTGTATGTGTTGCTACCTCTGTTAGGCGTTTGCCATTTGGTGCTTTAAATATTTTATCTGCAATGGGAATCGCTTCATCCCCACTTAATCGAACGATCGCAATAGCTCCTTCGCCCATTGGTGTGGATATCGCAGCGATAGTATCAAATTCCATGTTGCATCCTCCTGATTTAGCTTTATCCACATGTGGATAACTTTTTAAACCGAACAATTATTACTAACAATTTAGACTAACATATTTTTAATAAAATCTAAAGTATTGCCGTTTCCATTTACATTGGTAATTTCGACTATTAACAGCTAGAAAAACACATCCGAGCCCAATTTAAGGC
This sequence comes from Lysinibacillus sp. 54212, assembly GCF_036662795.1. Classification (NCBI taxonomy): domain Bacteria; kingdom Bacillati; phylum Bacillota; class Bacilli; order Caryophanales; family Bacillaceae; genus Lysinibacillus; species Lysinibacillus sp. 54212. Next base: position 13,425 of record NZ_JBAFWZ010000026.1, on the reverse strand, counting down.
AAAGATGTGTTTTTCATATGCAAATATTCAGTTATTCACTCGTCGTTTCTAACAACAAAACGGCCTATTCGCATAATGCAATAGACCGTTTCTATTTGTCTGTATGAGCGTATTTATTTTATTGATTCGATTACTAAATAACGATTTGGCTCTACACCCTCGGAATACGTTTCAATATCTAAACGATTCGCAAGTGCGTTATGAATAATTTTACGTTCGTACGATGGCATAGGCTCAAATTCTACCTTCTTGCCTGTTCGTATGGCTTTATCCGCCATACGCTCTGCTAACTGCTCAAGAGATGCCTGACGACGCTCACGGTAATCTTCCACATCTAATTTCACCAGCATAAATGATTTAGCACTTTTATTTAGTACAAGCTGAGTTAACTGCTGTAAGGCATTCAACGTTTGACCGCGCTTTCCTATTAGCAGCGCCGCCTTTTCACTTTCTAGCTTAAATGATGTGTACTTTCCTTCAGTAATCGTGTGAATTTGTAAATCTGTAACACCCATTTCATTCGCTATGCTTAGTAAATAAGCCTTTGCTTCTTCAATAGGATTTTGTTCTTGTTGTTGAACAGGTTGATCTTCATTCATTACTTGAACTTGTTCTTCCCCGTAACGTTCATTGCGTGGTCCTGAATCTTCTACCTCATTAGGAATGTCCTGATTTGGCACTGTATCATTTCCTTGAGCAACTTCTTCCTGCTGTGGTGCCGATTTTGCTTCTTCCTCAGCCTCAACTGCAAGAACAACTTCTTTTACTGTGACACGTACTTCAGCAGCACGCGCACCAAAACCTAAAAATCCTTTTTTACCTTTTTGTAAAACTTCTACATCTACTTGTTCACGGGTTTTGCCAAGCTTTTGTAACGCTAATGAGATCGCTTCATCGACTGTTGCGCCTATTTGCGTAATTGGTTTCACTATTTCGCTCCTCCTGTAGTAGTAGCTTCCGTTTTCTTTTTGTTCCAAGGTTTATAAATTGCAAGGTTTTGTAATACAGAAACAATATTTCCGACTACCCAGTATAGAGATAATGCAGCCGGTAATATAATACCGAAACCGATAATCATCAACGGCATGATATACATCATAATTTTCATTTGCGGATTATCAATTGCTGGACCTGTCATTAATACAACAAACTGAATTAACCCCGCAACCACTGCAAGTAAAATACTTGGTTCTGCTAATGGGATTGAAAGGAATGTTCCTAAAGGGAATAATTCTGGTGTTGCATTCATACGGCTGATTGCATGGTAGAAACCAATTAAAATCGGCATTTGAACTAAGATTGGTAAACAACCTGCCAGCGGATTAACGCCTGAAGATTGCATTAATGCCATCATTTCTTGTTGATACTTTTGCTGAGTAACCGCATCTTTAGAGCTATACTTTGCTTGCAGCTCCTTCATCTTCGGTTGGATTTCTTGCATTTTCTTTGAGCTTTTAATTTGCTTAATTGTTAACGGTAAAATTGCTAAACGAATAATAATCGTTACAACAATAATCCCCAACGCATAAGTCCCTAAAAGATCTGCAAAATACTTAATGAACGATACTAGTGGCCAAACAATAAATTCATTCCAAAAGCCTTTACTTTCAGATGAAATTGGTTTGTCGAACTCTGTACATCCTGATAACAGTAGTGCTACTGAAACAAGTGACAGAATAACCCAAAGTCTTTTCTTCAACCTTCTTCCTCCTAGAGCAACTATTCAATTTTATTTATAAAAATTATTTTACCATGCAAGGTTGCTTTCACTCTACTAATTGTTTCGATATTCTAACCGTTTCTCCTTTAATTTCGTCAAACTAGAAACAGTTATCCTTCTATATCAGATAATATTACTTCTCTTTTTTCTTTATTATCTTTGCTATCTTCAAAACATGTTCCAAACTTTTCTTTGTTTCGTGGAAATCTAATGTGGCCGCCTGATGTCGGGCGATAATAACATAATCCATATCCTGCCTTACTTCATCCTTCAACTCAAGAAAAGTTTGGCGAATGTATCGTTTTATTTGATTTCGAGTCACTGCATTCCCTATTTTCTTGCTCACCGATAAGCCAATACGAAACGCCTGCTGATCTTCCTTCCGCATACAGTATACGACAAACTGGCGATTCGCAAATGACTTACCTTTTTTAAACACCTTTTGAAAATCCTCATTTTTTTTTATACGTTGGCGTTTATTCACCATTCACCAGCTCCATCTTTTCAATATAAATGAAAATTAACGAAAAAAAAGACCACTGATGTGGCTCAGTGGACTTATGCTGATAAAACTTTACGACCTTTACGACGACGAGCTGCTAAAACTTTACGACCGTTTTTTGTGCTCATGCGTGCGCGGAAACCGTGTACTTTGCTGTGCTTACGTTTTTTTGGTTGGTATGTGCGTTTCATGTATATTACACCTCCTATAATAAGAGTTCTTATATCCTTTGCATACAGACCTGAACATTATATATAAAAATCCGTCTATTTGTCAATGCTTTATAACAACTATGTTTTTATGAATCCTACAGCCTTTTTTATTTATCCACAATTATAACGAATTTCTTTTTATTTGAATGTGGATATATTTTTCCGAATCAAAAATTATCCACACCCCTTACTGACAACTTTTTCACAAACTAATAGCCTGTGGACAACTAAAAAGTGGATATCGGATTACTATGTGGATAAGTTACTTAAAGTATTGAAATTACTTGTTTTTTTTGATACGATAACTATGTTTTCTTTTGTGGACTAGTTTCTTGGGAAATATATTATCCACAGTTGTTAATAATCTGTGGACAGAATTTTACACTGTTTTGGGATATTATTTATCCACAAGCTGTGATTATGTGAATGCATGTTATAATTTATAAAAAATAAATACAATCAATTCATTTTTTAATAAGGCTATGCCTAATCATATTGTTACTAATTTGCAGAAAATCAACTAGTAGGGGAAGGTACAACTAGTGCAAAATTCATCAGTATGATTTTAGCAGGGCCTTATAAAAAGAAAACACATGAAGGGACGAAAAAGCTTGGAACATTTAGAAGAATTATGGAATAACGTCCTTGCACAAGTTGAACAAAAAATTTCAAAACCAAGCTTCGAAACATGGCTAAAATCGACAAAGTTATTGTCCTATAAGGGGACAAACGTAACGATAGCTGCACCAAACTCTTTTGCACGTGATTGGCTAGAAAACCACTATGTTCATTTAATTACTGGCATTTTAACTGAGTTAACTGGAGAAGACTTACTTATTAAATTTGTTGTTCAAAAAGATCAGGATGCAGACGACTTTGATTTACCAGCGCCAAAAATTCAGGCGAAAAATCAGGATCATCATGAGATTTCACCAGGTATGTTAAACCCTAAATATACATTCGATACGTTTGTTATTGGGTCTGGGAATCGTTTTGCACACGCTGCATCATTAGCTGTCGCTGAAGCACCTGCAAAGGCATATAATCCATTCTTTATTTATGGAGGAGTAGGACTAGGAAAAACCCATTTAATGCATGCAATTGGTCACTATGTGCTTGAGCATAATCCAAATGCTAAGGTTGTCTATTTATCCTCTGAAAAATTTACAAATGAATTTATTAATTCAATTCGTGACAATAAAGCCATCGATTTTCGTAATAAATATCGAAATGTAGATGTCCTACTTATTGATGATATTCAGTTTTTAGCAGGTAAGGAATCGACGCAAGAGGAATTTTTCCATACTTTTAACACATTACATGAGGAATCAAAGCAAATTGTTATCTCAAGTGACCGGCCACCAAAAGAAATTCCAACACTGGAGGATCGTTTACGTTCACGCTTTGAATGGGGGCTAATTACGGATATTGCGCCACCGGATTTAGAAACACGTATCGCAATTCTACGAAAAAAGGCGAAAGCAGATGGCCTAGATATTCCAAATGAAGTGATGCTATACATTGCCAATCAAGTAGATACAAATATTCGTGAGCTAGAAGGTGCATTAATTCGTGTAGTAGCCTATTCTTCACTAGTAAATGAAGATGTAACGCCTGAATTAGCAGCTACAGCATTAAAGGATATTATGCCTAATTCGAAACCACGTATGATATCTATTTTAGATATTCAAAATGCAGTCGGAGAGCATTTTCACATTCGACTTGAAGATTTCTCGGCTAAAAAGCGTACAAAATCAATCGCTTTTCCACGTCAAGTTGCCATGTATTTATCTCGCGAACTAACTGATCACTCTTTACCTAAAATAGGGGAAGAATTTGGTGGACGAGACCATACAACCGTTATTCATGCACACGAAAAAATTTCATCTTTACTAAAACAAGATCAACAACTGCAACAAGATATCAAACATATTCGTAGCATGCTAGGTAAATAATGTTGTGGATAAGAGAGCCTTTTTTGTACAAAGTTATGCACAGTCTATCTACATGTGGATAGACTGCTTTTATGCGGATAAACTATAGTTATCCACAAATCCACAGCCCCTATTACTATATCTATTAATATCTTTTAATAATAAATAATTATATAAGTGAGGTAATCCTATGAAATTTGATATTATGCGAGACCATTTACTTGCAGGGTTAAATGATGTCATGAAGGCAGTAAGCTCCAAAACGACAATCCCGATTTTAACGGGTATTAAGCTTGATGTAACAAATGAAGGTTTAAATTTAACTGGTAGTGATGCTGATATAACAATCCAAAAATTTATACCAGCAGAAGAAAATGGCGAACAAATTATGAACATTACAACGACTGGATCAATTGTGTTACAAGCACGTATGTTCAATGAAATCGTTCGAAAGCTGCCAACAAATGATGTAGAAATTGAAGTAACAAATGGCTTTGCTACAGACATTCGTTCTGGTAAGTCAGAATTCCATTTAATCGGCTTAGATGCAAGTGAATATCCACTGTTACCTGAAGTATCTGCCGAGCAGCAATTTTCTATTCCAACGGATTTATTAAAATCAATTATTCGGGAAACGGTTTTTGCTGTATCAGCTTCTGAAAGTCGCCCTGTGCTAACAGGGGTTAATTGGAAAATACAAGAGGATGAATTAATATGCGTTGCAACCGATAGTCATCGTTTAGCAAGTCGAAAAACGAAATTAGAGCATTTACCTATAGGGGTATCGAGCGTAGTAATACCGGGAAAAAGCTTAAATGAGTTAAATAAAATTTTAGAAGACTCAACAAATCCAGTACAAATCGTTATGACAAATCAACAAGTATTGTTTAAAACAGAGGATGTACTATTCTTTTCTCGTTTATTAGAAGGGAACTATCCTGATACTTCCCGTTTAATTCCAGAAGATTTCAAAACAAACGTAACAATTAACGGTAAAGCTTTATTACAAGCAATTGATCGTGCATCTCTATTAGCTCGTGAAGATCGTAATAATGTTGTACGATTTGAAACATTAGAAGAGAACGCAGTTGAAATTTCCTCAAATTCTCCGGAAATCGGAAAAGTACAAGAGCAAATTCAAGTAGAAGCATTGGATGGGGAAGCATTGAAAATTTCTTTTAGTGCTAAATACATGATGGAAGCATTAAAGGCAATTGATGGCCAGGATGTCATAATCCAATTTACAGGAGCAATGCGTCCATTCATTTTACGTTCTGTTTTGGACGACTCTATTTTGCAATTAATTTTACCAGTACGCACATATTAATTAGTCCCCAAAAACAGTGTTAAACAAGGTTATTAAGGAGAGTTGTTTCAAATTTATTTTTGAAGCAACTCCTTTTTTACTTCTACTGCGTTTTTTTGGTATGATAGAAGGATAGATCTTTAATTATCGGAGGATGAAGTATTTTGAATGACATTGTAATTGATGCAGAATTTGTAACCCTAGGACAATTACTAAAAATGACAGATGCAATTAGTTCTGGTGGAATGGCCAAATGGTTTTTACATGAAAATGATGTGTATGTGAACGGAGAAATAGATGACCGTCGCGGGCGAAAATTACGAGATGGAGATGTTATTAATATTCCAGGTGTTGGACGCTTCCGTATTGTCAGTAGGATCGGAGCGGAGTAATGAATATTGAACGTTTGCAGCTAACTAATTACCGAAACTATGAATCGCTAACCCTTGATTTTTCACCTAAAATTAACGTGTTTATCGGAGAGAATGCTCAAGGGAAAACGAATGTGATGGAATCCATTTACGTTTTAGCGATGGCCAAATCTCATCGTACAGCGAACGATAAAGAATTAATACGTTGGGAAGCAGACTATGGTAAAATAGAGGGTGTTGTACAAAAACGTTACGGTAGTCTTCCAATAGAGTTGATGGTATCGAAAAAAGGGAAAAAGGGGAAAATAAATCATTTAGAACAAACGAGGTTGAGTAACTATATAGGACAAATGAATGTCGTTATGTTTGCACCTGAAGATTTGAATGTTGTAAAGGGGAGTCCACAAATTAGGCGTCGCTTTATCGATATGGAAATAGGGCAAATTTCACCTGTTTATTTACATGATTTATTGACCTTCCAAAAAATTTTAAAACAACGAAATCATTTGTTAAAAAGCAATCAAGGCCGTGCATCATTACAAAATGATGTCATGTTTGATGTATATACAGAGCAATATATTCAGGCTGCGATTAAAATTATTCGTAAACGCTTTGAGTTTATGGAGTTATTGCAAGAATGGGCAGAGCCAATTCACTCAGGGATTTCACAAGGAAAAGAAAAGCTAGTTATTAAATACCGACCGGTTTCAGGCATATCTCCTAACTGGTCTGTTGATGAAATGGCTACTTTCTTAGAACAAAAGCTGTCAGAAATAAAGCAACGTGAAATTGAACGAGGAGTGACACTTATTGGGCCTCATCGTGATGATTTGCAACTCTTTGTCAATGATTATGATGTACAGACATATGGGTCGCAAGGGCAGCAACGAACAACGGCGCTATCATTGAAGCTTGCTGAAATTGAATTGATTAAGCAAGAAACGAAGGAAGCACCTATTTTATTATTAGACGATGTGCTTTCGGAGTTAGATGACTACCGACAATCACATTTATTAAATACAATTCAAGGTGAAGTCCAAACATTTGTAACAACAACAAGTGTAGACGGTATTCACCATGAAACAATTGAGAACGCGAAAATGTTCCACGTGAAACAAGGGACAATTGAAGGATAATGAAGGAGAGAGCTCCTTTTATGAATGAAAGTTCGTCTTAATAAAGACACATACTGAGGTTACGAAAGAGTAGGTGAACAAGGTGGCTTTAGAAGAAAAAGAGATTCAGCAGCAGGAATATGATGCAAATCAAATACAAGTATTAGAAGGCTTAGAAGCAGTACGTAAACGCCCGGGGATGTACATCGGGTCAACTAGTTCAAAAGGGTTGCACCATCTTGTATGGGAAATCGTTGATAATAGTATTGATGAAGCTTTAGCTGGCTTTTGTACGGATATTACTGTTGCGATTGAAAAGGATAACTGGATTCGTGTAGAAGATAACGGTCGTGGTATTCCGGTAAGCACGCAAGAAAAAATGGGTTTACCAGCTGTAGAAGTTATTATGACAGTTCTACACGCAGGTGGTAAATTCGGCGGTGGCGGTTATAAAGTATCAGGCGGTCTCCATGGTGTAGGGGCATCCGTAGTAAATGCGCTATCGATTTCTACAGAAGTGTATGTAAAGCGAGATGGTCACATTCACTCTATTAAATTTGAGCGTGGTCAAACTGTACAACCATTAACAGTAATTGGCGAATCAAATGATAGCGGAACAACGACTCGTTTTAAAGCTGATAGTGAAATTTTCCGTGAAACAACAGTTTACGAATACGATATTCTAGCAACACGCTGTCGTGAGTTAGCTTATTTGAATCGCGGCATTCGCATTACAATTCAGGATGAACGAGAAGAAGAAATTCGTTCAAATACGTTCCATTACGAGGGCGGTATTCGTTCTTATGTTGAGCATTTAAATAGCAATAAAGAGCCGATTCATGAGCCAATTGATGTGAACGGTGAGCGTGATGGCATCGCAGTGGAAATTGCCATGCAATATAATGCAGGATTCGCTTCTACAATTATGTCATTTGCTAACAACATTAATACGTATGAAGGGGGTACACACGAGTCTGGCTTTAAAACAGCTTTAACACGTGTTATCAACGATTACGCACGAAAAAATAATTTAATTAAAGACGCAGATGCAAATTTAACTGGAGAAGATGTTCGTGAAGGACTAACTGCCATTGTTTCTATTAAGCACCCAGATCCTCAATTTGAGGGACAAACAAAAACAAAGCTAGGAAACTCTGAAGTCAGCCAAATTACGAATGCTTTATTCTCAGAAGGTTTTGAGCGATTTATGCTTGAAAACCCATCTGTAGCACGTCAAGTTGTTGAAAAAGGAACGATGGCTGCGCGCGCTCGTGTAGCAGCAAAAAAAGCCCGTGAATTTACTCGACGTAAATCAGCTTTAGAGGTGTCGAGCCTACCAGGTAAATTAGCAGACTGTTCCTCAACAAATCCTTCAGAATGTGAAATTTACATTGTAGAGGGTGACTCGGCAGGTGGATCTGCTAAATCTGGTCGTGATCGTCATTTCCAAGCGATTTTGCCACTGCGCGGGAAAATTTTAAACGTTGAAAAGGCTCGTTTAGACAAGATTTTATCAAACGCTGAGATTCGAGCGATGATTACGGCGTTTGGTACAGGTATTGGTGAAGAATTTAATTTAGAAAAAGCTCGTTACCATAAAATTGTTATTATGACAGATGCCGATGTTGATGGAGCACATATACGTGTATTACTGTTAACATTCTTTTTCCGTTTTATGCGTCCATTAATCGAAGCGGGTTATGTCTATGCAGCTAAGCCACCACTGTATCAAGTAAAACAAGGGAAGTATTTAGAATATTGTTATTCAAATGAGGAATTACAAGAAATTCTAGATCGTTTACCAAAATTACCAAAGCCTAATGTACAACGTTACAAAGGACTTGGAGAAATGAATGCAGAACAGCTTTGGGATACAACAATGGATCCTGAAAAACGTACATTAGTTCGAGTAGAATTAGATGATGCCATTGAAGCAGATAGAATTTTCGACCAGCTAATGGGAGATGAAGTAGGTCCACGTCGTGATTTCATCGAAGATAATGCAGTCTATGTAGAAGACTTAGATATTTAAAATGGTCGGAAGGAGGTTTAAACATTGTCTGATATTCAAAATGGGAAAATTGAATCAAGAAATATTACTACCGAAATCAAATCTTCATTTTTAAGTTACGCGATGAGTGTAATTGTTTCACGTGCCTTACCTGATGTTCGTGATGGTTTAAAACCAGTACATCGTCGTATTTTATATGGGATGCAAGAGCTTGGAAATACAGCAGACAAGCCCTATAAAAAAAGCGCGCGTATTGTAGGGGATGTAATGGGGAAATTCCACCCGCATGGTGACTCTTCAATTTATGAAGCGATGGTACGTATGGCGCAAGATTTTAGTTATCGTTATATGCTAGTGGATGGGCACGGGAACTTCGGTTCTGTCGATGGTGACGGTGCAGCGGCAATGCGTTATACAGAATCTCGTATGTCTAAAATTGCAATGGAAATGCTCCGCGATATTAACAAAGATACAATCGATTTTATAGATAACTATGACGGTAGTGAAAAAGAGCCGGTTGTTTTACCGGCCCGCTATCCGAATTTACTTGTAAACGGACAAGCAGGGATTGCAGTAGGAATGGCAACAAACATTCCGCCACATCAATTAGGTGAAACAATTGACGCTGTATTAGCTCTTTCGGAAAATCCAGCGATTACGACTGAAGAGCTGATGGAAGTTATTCCAGGTCCAGATTTCCCTACAGGAGGGCTAATTTTAGGACGCTCGGGTATTCGCCGTGCATATGAAACGGGGCGTGGTTCGATTACGATTCGTGCCAAAGTAGAGATTGAACAAAAATCAAATGGGAAAGAGACGATTTTAATTCATGAACTACCGTATCAAGTAAATAAGGCAAAGCTTATTGAAAAGATTGCCGAGCTTGTACGCGACAAAAAAATTGATGGTATTTCAAATTTACGCGATGAATCAGATCGTCGTGGAATGCGCGTAGTTATTGAAATTCGTCGTGATGCGAATGCCAATGTGGTTTTAAATAACTTATATAAACAAACAGCTATGCAATCTACGTTTGGTGTAAATATGCTTGCACTTGTTGACGGTCAACCTAAAGTATTATCGCTAAAGGAGATGCTCCACTATTATTTAGAGCATCAAAAGGTTGTTATTACCCGTCGTACAAAATTCGAATTACGTAAGGCTGAAGACCGTGCACATATTTTAGAAGGTTTACGTATTGCACTAGACCATATCGATGAAATTATAGCTATCATTCGAGGTTCACGTAGCGGGGATGAAGCGAGACCGATTTTAATGGAACGCTTTACCTTATCAGAACGCCAAGCACAGGCGATTTTAGATATGCGTTTAGTTCGATTAAGTGGTCTGGAACGAGAGAAGATTGAAAATGAGTATCAGGAGCTTCAAACGCTAATTGCTGAGTTAAAAGCGATCCTAGCTGATGAAGGCAAAATACTTGATATTATTCGTCGTGAAATGACAGAAATTAAAGAGCGCTTCAATGATAATCGCCGAACAGAAATTGTTTCAGGTGGTTTAGAGATGATTGAAGATGAAGATTTAATTCCACGTGAAAATTCTGTTGTGACTTTAACACATAATGGTTATATTAAACGTTTAGCTGCGAATACCTATCGTAGTCAAAAACGTGGAGGCCGTGGCGTTCAAGGAATGGGCACGAATGAAGATGATTTCGTAGAGCACCTTCTTTCCACTTCTACGCATGATACGATTCTATTCTTTACGTCGAAAGGCAAAGTATTCCGTGCAAAAGGATATGAAATTCCAGAATACGGCCGTACAGCGAAAGGTTTACCGATCGTTAATCTATTAAATATTGAAAAAGATGAAAATGTTACAGCAATGATTCGAGTAGAATCATTTGATGAGGATGCATATTTTATCTTTACAACAAAAACAGGGGTAACAAAACGTACACCAGTGAATCATTTTGCTAATATTCGTACGAACGGCTTAATAGCTATAGGTTTAAGGGAAGATGATGAATTAATATCAGTACGCCTAACTGATGGTAAGAAACAAGTCATTATCGGCACACGTGATGGTATGCTTGTTCGTTTCAAAGAAGATGATATTCGTTCAATGGGTAGAACAGCTGCCGGTGTACGTGGTATTAAATTACGTGACGGTGACTTTGTTGTCGGAATGGAAATTTTAGAAGAAGGTCAAGAGATTTTAGTCGTAACGGAGAAAGGGTATGGTAAGCGAACAGCTGAAGCTGAATACCGTCTCCAAAGTCGTGGTGGTGTCGGGATTAAAACAATCCACATTACTGACAAAAACGGACCAATGTGTGCTGTCAAAACAGTTGATAGTACAGAAGATATTATGCTAATCACTATTAACGGTATGTTGATTCGTATGGATGTTAATGATATATCTGTAATTGGCCGTAGCACGCAAGGGGTTCGTTTAATTCGGTTAGCTGATGATGAGCTAGTTGCTACTGTTGCTAAGGTTGAAAAAGAAGAAGCAGATGAGGAACTAAATGAATCTGCTGAAGTAGAGTCTGAATAATTATATGAAGTAGTTGATTTTCAATCAGCTACTTCTTTTTTAATATTATTAAAATTTAAAATAATTCTTACATTTACTTACATACTCCGTTACAATGGAAGAAAAGTTTCGTTTAAAGGTGGTTACGAAGTTGGAAGCTACGTATATTAATGTTTCTGAGCTTAGATTAGGTAGAGTTGTAGCTGAAGATATTTTTGCAAATACACAATATCCAATCATTTTCAGGAACACAAAAGTATCGCATGAGCATTTACATATTTTTAATGCATTTAATATTTCAAATGTGCTTGTATTTAAAGAAGCAAGTGCTCCTGCTTCTTCAGAAAAAGAAAAGAATGAAGTTACTGTAGAGGTACCTATTCCAGAGGTTACCCCTTTCGAACGTCATTATGAGGATGCAATTGCACAGGTGAAAAAAGAATTTACGAATTGGCAGGCTGGTGCAAAAATAGATATTACTAAAGTACGTGGGATGATGCTTCCGTTAATTGAAGGAGTATTAGAGGATCGTTCATACATTTTTGATCTGAATAGTTATTCTAATCCGAGAGATTATTTATATCATCATTGTATCGCGACAGGGTTAATCTCAGGTGTTATTACGCAAAAACTTGGATATGAACGAGGAATTGCTATTCAAATGGCCCTTGCAGGTATGTTAGCAGACTGTGGCATGGCGAAAATACCAATTCGAATAAGAGATAAAAAAACGACATTAACACAAGATGAATTTTTAGAAATTCGTAAACATCCTATTTATAGCTATCAAATGGTAAAAGATTTAACAGCTTTAAAATCGGATATGAAAGTAGCTATTTTCCAGCACCACGAGCGCTTAGATGGCAGTGGATATCCAAAAGGAGATCGCGGATCAAATGTTTCCTTTTACTCTCAAATCATTGCAGTTGCTGATGTATTCCATGCAATGACAAGTGAACGTTTATATAGAACAAAGCAATCACCATTTAAAGTCATTGAAATGATTAAGGAATCAGAGTTTGGAAAATTTGATATTAAAGTGGTACAAGCATTAATAGATATTGTAGCTGACCTTCCAATTGGTACGAAGGTTGAATTATCAAACTTGGAACAAGGTGAAGTGATGTTTATTAATCAATATGCACCAACAAGACCATTGATAAAGTTATTAAATACGGGTGAGATAATAGATTTAGCGACTATTCGTAGCTTCCACATTGCCCGCGTTATAACAAAAGAATATTAAATTAAGTGAAGGGGCTATCGGATGAAACGATAGCTCTACTTTTTATTTGTAGAGCAAAAACATGTAAACGATTAGTATTCCAGTATTTATTGCTATCATAATTTCAACATGGAATGGTTGGTTGTGATAGAGTAGGAATCATTAGTTACTAGTTGATTTCATCTAGAAAGGTTAGGTTTCCTTTAAGTTTAAATCTACGTTGTAATAGAAAATAGTAATTTAAAATAGAAGGTAATATTTTTTTAATAAAATATATTGACGGCTAATAGAATAATTGATATTATAAGTAAGTCGCTTAGATGTGACGCGAAAAATGAAAAGATTCAATACTTTTTTAAAATAGTTGTTGACACGAACTTCGGTAAGTGTTAAGATATAAAAGTTGCTGCTTGAAGCGGCGACAAAATGAACCTTGAAAACTGAACAAGCAAAACGTTAACAATAAAGTTTCATGTTAAACCATGAAACAAAAATTTTGGACATCAAAATTGATGCCAGCAAATGTTTTT
>NZ_JBAFWZ010000025.1:0-50811 GCF_036662795.1 Lysinibacillus sp. 54212 | reverse complement strand
ATCCGAACCAAAGAATGAGCTATCCGCACAAAAGCTGGTCGTATCCGAACAAAAGTAGGCTATTCGCACGAAAGCCGGGCGTATCCGCACAAAAGGTTGAGCCATCCGCACAAAAGCCGATCGTATCCGCACGAAAGCAGAGTCTATCCGAACAAAACACCACCACCCAAAAAAACCAATCCCAAACCAAAAAAACCACCACCACCCCAAAAAACCAACCCCAAACAAAAAAAACCACCACCAAACAATAGGTTCGGTAGTGGTTAACGATTATTCCGCTAATTCATCCTCATCAGAAATCATTTCATCATAATTCATTTTTATTGCTTCATAGATATACAGCGCTGCGATTAAATGGGGAAACACGATACGTTCACCTAGATTTGTTGGGTGTGGTAAAATGCCACCGCGTATCTTCATGCTAATATACGTATAGGCAAGCTCGCTCAGTACATTCTCTTCATTCGCTACTTCACTTGCAACGGCTGAAAATGGAATAAAGTGATCATAAAGCTGCTGGGCTAATGAAATAGCGTCCGCGTTATTTGCACTGCGCGTGAAAATACAAACACGGTCAGCTTCAGTAATTTTAGTAGCTGGTGTCCAGGGAATGAGTTTTACGAAAGGCGCTTCACTCGATAGGGCATTCATCTCTACTGCCTTCATCTCACCGAAGCATGCAAAATATACATTTCCATGTCCAATTGTAGCTTGTGCAAGTAAACGAGCTGTATCCTCAATTGCTTCTTCTTCACTTGCTTGAATTCGTCCTAATAGACCATTTAATTGAGTAGTTAAAATTTTCGACATAAATCCACCTCCACTCTATTATAAAATTGAATCAATCTAATTGCAAAATGGGGAATTTGATATAATAATAAGCAGGAATTGGAAAAAAAGTATAGAATATATTATAGATTGACAATTATCGGTAAGGGGAGTCGTGATATGAAAAGAATATTAATTGTAGATGATCAACATGGAATCCGACTTTTATTAAATGAAGTATTTAAAAAGGAAGGCTATCAAACATTTTTAGCGCCGAATGGAATAGAAGCTTTACGCATTTTTGATGAGGAAATAATAGATTGTGTATTATTAGATATGAAAATCCCAGGAATGAATGGTATAGAGATTCTTCGTCATCTAAAGGAAAGAAATTCTGCTATTCCAGTCGTGATGATGACTGCCTACGGAGAGCAAAATATTATTGAAGAAGCACTCCAATTAGGTGCAGTAAGTTATTTTACAAAGCCATTTAACATTTTTGATATTCAAAACGAAGTAAAGAAAATATTAGAATAATAAAGTGTCGAATTTTCACTTCCATAGTGAAAAATAATTCTGTATACACTAAAGCAGGCAGTAGCGCATACTGGCTGTTTTTGTTATGATTGATTTGAATGTTTTCCATCAATATTTATATCCCAAGGAGGATTTTTATAATGACATTAGTTTCTATGAAAGAAATGTTAATTAAAGCAAAAGCAGAAGGGTATGCTGTAGGTCAATTTAATATTAACAACCTAGAATTTACACAAGCAATTTTACAGGCGGCACAAGAAGAAAATTCACCTGTTATTTTAGGTGTATCTGAAGGTGCTGGTAAATACATGGGTGGCTTTATCTCAGTTGTACATATGGTGAAGGGCTTAATTGAAAGCTACAACATTACTGTACCTGTAGCTATTCATTTAGACCATGGTTCTAGCTTCGATAAATGTAAAGAAGCGATTGACGCGGGCTTTACATCTGTAATGATTGATGCTTCTCACCATCCATTTGAAGAAAATGTAGAAATTACGAAAAAAGTTGTCCAATATGCACATGCTAAAGGTGTATCAGTAGAAGCGGAATTAGGAACTGTTGGTGGCGAAGAAGATGGCGTGATTGGCGGCATTATTTATGCAGATCCACAGGAATGTAAAAACCTTGTTGAAGCAACGGGCATTGATTGCTTAGCGCCTGCTTTAGGTTCAGTGCATGGTCCTTATAAAGGGGAGCCGAACTTAGGCTTCAAAGAAATGGAAGAAATCTCTAACTTAGCGGACCTTCCTCTAGTACTACACGGAGGCACTGGTATTCCAACAAAGGATATCCAGCGTTCAATTTCTTTAGGTACTGCAAAAATTAACGTGAACACAGAAAATCAAATTGCAGCAACAAAAGTAATCCGTGAAGTGTTAAACAACGATCAAAAAGTGTATGATCCTCGTAAATATTTAGCACCTGCTCGTGAAGCTATCAAAACTACGGTTATTAGTAAAATGCGCGAATTTGGTAGCTCTCAAAAAGCTTAAGAGAAAGCGAACAGCTTGAAGTGATTGCAGGAGAAGTGTCTGAGTAAATCAGCCTTCTCTTGATTTTTGATATAAAGAACTATACTTGTCAGGAGGATTTTATTACTATGAAATTTTTTATTGATACAGCGAACTTGGATGAGATTAAAGAAGCACACTCTTGGGGTATTTTATCAGGTGTTACAACAAACCCATCCATTGTAGCAAAGGAAGCAAATATTTCATTCCATGATCGTTTACGTGAAATTGCTGAGCTAGTTGATGGCTCGGTAAGTGGGGAAGTAATCTCTTTAGATGCTGAAGGGATGATTAAAGAAGGACTTGAGCTGTCGGCAATCCATCCGAACATTACGGTAAAATTACCGATGACACCAGATGGCCTTAAAGCATGTAAATTCTTCGCCGAAAAGGGTATTAAAACGAATGTAACCCTTATTTTCTCTGCTAATCAGGCATTAATGGCTGCTCGTGCAGGTGCCACTTATGTATCACCATTTTTAGGCCGTCTTGACGATATCGGTCATAATGGTGTTGACTTGATTTCAACGATTGCTGACATCTTTACAATCCACGATATTAAAACTGAAATTATTGCCGCTTCAATTCGTCATCCGCAGCATATTACTGATGCAGCGTTAGCGGGTGCGCATATTTCTACAACACCATTCAAAGTTTTAAAGCAATTATTAGATCACCCATTAACTGAAAAAGGAATTGAAGGATTTTTAGCGGATTGGTCGAAGCGTGAAGGTCAATAATAAGAAAAATAATCTTTCCAACCATGAGGAGTCGTACGCTTATATGGATGTTTATAAAATTACAGGCGGCAAACGTCTACAAGGTACAATAAAGGTAAGTGGTGCAAAAAATAGCGCTGTTGCTTTAATCCCTGCATCAATTTTGGCGAGCTCTTCCGTTACAATTGGAGGGATTCCAGAAATTTCAGATGCATGGACACTAAAAGCCTTGCTTGAGGAAATCGGTGGCGAAGTAACATTTGACAATGGAAAAATGACAATTGATCCGAGCAAAATGCTTGCAATGCCTCTTCCGAATGGCAATGTAAAAAAGCTCCGCGCCTCCTATTACTTAATGGGGGCTATGCTCGGGCGCTTTAAAAAGGCTGTCATTGGGTTGCCTGGTGGATGCTTTTTAGGTCCACGTCCTATTGACCAACATATCAAAGGGTTTGAGGCGTTAGGTGCAACCGTAACAAATGAGCACGGCGCAATCTACTTACGTGCTGATGAATTACGCGGTGCAAAAATTTATTTAGATGTTGCCAGTGTCGGTGCAACAATCAATATCATGCTTGCTGCAGTTCTTGCAAAAGGTCGGACTGTCATTGAAAATGCAGCGAAGGAGCCTGAAATTATCGACGTGGCGACATTGCTTTCAAATATGGGTGCGAAAATTAAAGGAGCTGGTACGAGTGTAATCCGTATTGACGGTGTAGAAGAATTACACGGTACGAAGCATACAATTATTCCAGACCGTATTGAAGCGGCAACCTTTATGATTATGGCAGCTGCAATAGGCGATGGTGTTTTAATCGATAATGTGATTCCTCTTCATTTAGAGGCTGTGATTGCGAAATTACGTGAGATGGGCGTTCAAATTGATGAGGACGAAGAAAGTATATTCGTACCGAAGCAAGGTCCGCTTCATGCAGTAGATGTAAAAACGCTTGTATACCCAGGTATTCCGACTGATGTACAGCAGCCACTTTCGGTGTTATTAACGCAGGCAACAGGATCATCTAAAGTAACGGATACAATTTACTCTGCACGCTTTAAGCATATTGATGAGCTTCGTCGAATGAATGCCAAAGCGCGTGTTGAAGGAAATACGGCAATTATTGAAGGGCCAACAGCTCTTGAAGGATCAACTGTAACAGCTACAGATTTACGTGCAGGTGCAGCACTTGTACTCGCTGGTCTCCTTAGTAAGGGAGAAACAGAAATACACGATATATATCATATTGAGCGCGGCTATAGCTCACTCATTAAAAAGCTTTGCGCGCTTGGTGCAGATATTCGTCGTGAAACAATTCTGACAAGTACTCAAAACCGTCTAGAATCTTAAGGCGATGAATATGTTACAATGGTAGTGAAAGTTTCAGCAATAGGGCTGAAAACGGGAGGCAAATTTATAATGGAACGTAGTTTATCAATGGAAGTAGTCCGCGTGACAGAGGCTGCAGCAATTGCTTCAGCCAAATGGATGGGACGCGGACTAAAAAATGAAGCAGATGACGCAGCAACAACGGCAATGCGCGTTATGTTTGATACAATCCCAATGCATGCAAAGGTTGTTATTGGAGAAGGTGAAATGGATGAGGCACCGATGCTATATATCGGTGAAGAGCTCGGTTTACGTAATGGTGGACCAGAAGTAGATATCGCTGTCGATCCTTTAGAAGGTACAAATATTGTAGCGAAGGGAACAAATGGCGCGATGACAGTTTTAGCCATTGCAGATCGTGGTAATCTTTTAAATGCACCAGATATGTATATGGAAAAAATCGCTGTAGGACCAGAAGCGGCAGGGAAAGTAGACATTAATGCTTCTGTTACGTATAACTTATTACAAGTAGCGAAAGCGAAAAATAAGGATATTTCTGACGTTGTAGCAACACTTTTAGATCGTCCACGTCACCAAGCAATCGTTGATGAAATTCGCGAGGCAGGTGCCCGTATTAAATTTATTCAAGATGGTGACGTAGGTGCAGCAATCAACACTGCATTTGATGAAACAGGTATTGATATTATGTTCGGTACGGGTGGTGCCCCTGAAGGCGTCATTTCTGCCGTAGCATTAAAATGTCTAGGTGGCGATTTCCAAGCAAAACTTGTACCGGAAGATGAGGCACAGCTACAGCGTTGTAAGGAAATGGGTATAGATGTTGATAAAGTCCTTTCTATGGATGACCTTGTAAAAGGGGATGATGCTATTTTTGCAGCAACTGCTGTAACAGATTGCGAGCTTTTACGTGGTGTACAATATAAAGGCGCGTATGCATTAACGCATTCAGTCGTTATGCGTGCAAAATCAGGAACTGTTCGTTTTATTGAAGGACGTCACAGTTTCGAAAAAAAACCAACTTACAATAAATAACTTCTAAATATAATATGCCCGGAATACCTTTCTCCGGGCATCTTCTTACAAGTTTCATCCACTTCGAGAACATCCATAATATAAAAAATCTAAATAGACTGGGGACATGTTATGTCAGCTCTTACAATTGCGCAACTAGAAGATATGACGTTAAAAGAGTTATATGCTCATGCGCGCGAAGTTAAAGTTTCTTACTATAGCAAGCTTAATAAAAAAGAATTAATTTACGCCATTTTAAAAGCTCAATCAGAACGAGAAGGCTATTTCTTTATGGAAGGTGTACTAGAAATCGTATCTCAGGAAGGATTTGGCTTCCTTCGTCCAATCAACTATGCACCATCAAAAGAGGATATTTATATTTCAGCCTCACAAATTCGTCGTTTTGACCTTCGTAACGGGGATAAAGTAACGGGAAAAGTACGACCACCAAAGGAAAATGAACGTTATTATGGCTTATTGCAAGTACAAGCAGTAAATGGTGAGGATCCAGAGGTTGCAAAAGAACGTGTTCACTTCCCGGCCCTAACGCCATTATATCCAGATCGTCAAATTAAACTAGAAACAGAATCTAATAAATTATCAACACGTATTATGGATTTAGTCGCGCCAGTTGGGTTTGGTCAACGTGGTTTAATCGTTGCGCCACCAAAGGCAGGTAAAACATCATTATTAAAAGAGATTGCGAATGCCATTACAACAAATTATCCAGAAGCAGAGTTAATTGTTTTACTAATTGATGAGCGCCCAGAAGAGGTAACAGATATCGAACGTTCAGTAAAGGCAGACGTTGTTTCCTCAACATTCGATGAAGTGCCAGAAAACCATGTGAAGGTTGCTGAAATCGTATTAGAGCGTGCCCGCCGTTTAGTGGAGCATAAGCGTGATGTAATCATTTTAATGGACTCGATTACACGTTTGGCTCGGGCGTACAACTTAGTTATTCCTCCAAGTGGCCGTACACTTTCTGGTGGTATTGATCCTGCAGCATTCCACCGTCCAAAACGATTCTTTGGTTCAGCACGTAATATAGAAGAGGGCGGTAGTTTAACTATTTTAGCAACAGCATTAGTCGATACTGGCTCTCGTATGGATGAAGTAATTTACGAGGAATTTAAGGGAACAGGTAACTTAGAGCTACATTTAGATCGTCATTTAGCTGAGCGCCGTATCTTCCCAGCACTTGATATCCGTCGTTCTGGTACACGTAAAGAAGAATTATTAATTCCGGCTAACCAACTAGAGAAGCTTTGGGCAATTCGTAAAACATTTTCGGATGCACCAGATTTCGCCGAAAAATTCTTACGTAAATTACGTACAACAAAATCGAATGAGGAGTTTTTCGAGAAGCTAGATGCTGATATGAAAAAAGCGACAAAAGGAAAAGGTTTACTATAAAATACCCCTTGCATTTTTGGAATCGTCTATGCTATTATACTTTAAGTATGCAACGTGCACATATGTAGCTGGCTTTAACGCTTTTATTACGGTTCATCTGTAATAACATATTCGGGCTATGTAAGGTGCAGTTCGAATAATACTCTGTACCAGATGGTTCAGGGCGAGAGGAGAAAACGAATATGAAACAAGGAATTCACCCAGATTACAAAACTGCAGCAGTAACTTGCTCTTGCGGTAACACTTTTGAGACTGGTTCAGTAAAGGAAAAAATCGTTGTCGAGTTCTGCAACGAATGTCACCCATTCTACACTGGTCGTCAAAAATTCGCGTCTGCTGACGGACGTGTTGATCGTTTCAACAAAAAATACGGTCTTAAAAACTAATTTTGATAAAATGCCTGCTGAGCGTAAAGTCGTCCAGCAGGCATTTTTTTCAGCAATAATTAGAAAGGGGACAGAGCATTGGCACAGTTATTTTTTAAATACGGGGCAATGAATAGTGGAAAATCGATTGAAATTTTAAAAGTAGCACATAATTATGAAGAACAAAATAAGCCGGTATTAATCTTCACTTCGGGAATCGATACGCGAGATGAAGTAGGTGTAGTATCGAGTAGAATCGGTCTGAGAAGTGAAGCTATTGCCATTTTCGATAGAACAAATATTTTTGATATTGTCCGAAATCATGAGGAAAAGCTGTATTGTGTATTAATTGATGAGGTTCAATTTTTAACAAAGGAGCATGTCCAGCAATTAACGCAAATTGTAGATGAGCTAAATATTCCAGTAATGGGATTCGGTTTAAAAAATGACTTTAAAAACGACCTATTTGAAGGAAGTCGCTATATGCTCATTTATGCTGATAAAATTGAGGAAATGAAAACGATTTGTTGGTTCTGCCATAAAAAAGCTACGATGAACCTTCGTGTTGATGAAAATAAAAAGCCAATCTATACGGGTGATCAAATTCAAATAGGTGGAAATGACTCTTATTATCCTGTATGTCGCAAATGCCATCAAAATCCACCACTTTAATGAAAGATTTTCGCATAATTGTAGCATGAGAGGCGCAATTTCTTTATACTATTGAAGGTGGAATATAAACAACTTGCCAGTATGGCTTATATAAATAGTAGAGGTGAAAATCAATGTTTGATCGATTACAAGCGGTTGAAGATCGTTATGAAAGGTTAAATGAATTACTAAGCGATCCAGATATCGTGAACGACAGTAAAAAGCTTCGTGATTATTCAAAAGAGCAATCAGACATCCAAGAAACAGTCGAAGCATACCGAGAATATAAAGAAGTAAAGCAACAGTTTGCAGATGCACGTGAAATGCTTGATATCGAAAAAGATCCAGAAATGCTTGAGATGGTAAAAGAAGAATTTAACGACTTAAAGGGACAAATTGACGAGCTAGAGGAACGCCTTCGTATCCTATTAATCCCGAAAGATCCAAACGATAATAAAAACGTAATTATGGAGATTCGTGGAGCTGCAGGTGGAGACGAGGCGAATATTTTTGCCGGAGACTTATTCCGTATGTATACACGCTATGCCGAAACACAAGGCTGGAAAATCGACATTATGGAAGCAACACCGAATGCAATGGGGGGCTACAAAGAGGTCATCTTCATGATTAATGGGCAAGGTGCCTATTCGAAATTCAAATTTGAAAATGGTGCCCACCGTGTACAGCGTGTTCCGGCGACGGAATCACAAGGCCGTATCCATACATCAACAGCTACAGTAGCATGTTTACCAGAAGTGGAAGAGGTCGATGTAGATATTCACGAAAAAGATATTCGCGTTGACACGTTCGCATCATCTGGTGCGGGTGGTCAATCCGTAAATACAACAATGTCTGCTGTTCGTATGACCCACTTACCAACAGGGGTTGTTGTATCGATGCAGGATGAGCGTTCTCAGCTGAAAAACCGTGATAAGGCGTTAAAAATTCTACGTGCACGTGTAGCAGATATGTATCGTCAAGAAGCACAAAAGGAAATTGATGCAACACGTAAATCAGCAGTCGGAACAGGCGACCGTTCTGAGCGTATTCGTACGTACAATTATCCACAAAATCGTGTAACAGATCACCGCATCGGCTTAACAATTCAAAAGCTTGACCAAATTGTCGAAGGTAAGCTAGATGAATTTATCGATGCATTAATTTTAGAAGAGCAAGCTTCTAAATTAGAGAGCTTAAATGACAGAGCGTAAAACAATTTTTGAGGCCCTAAATGGGGCTTCTTCTTTTTTAGTGGATAAAGGTCGCGATGAAAATGCAGCAAGACTCTTACTGCAGCACATTTTGGGGACGAATTACTCAGGGCTCATGATGCGTATGCAGGAGACACTTACAGAAGAGCAATTAACAACATTCCATCTGTACATCGAAGCGCATGGGAATGGGAAGCCAATTCAATATATAACAGAGGAAGAGGAATTTTACGGGCGCACGTTTCAAGTTGACGAATCCGTTTTAATTCCACGACCTGAAACAGAGGAATTAATCGTCTGTGCACTGCAATCTATGAAAAAAATATTCGGTGAACATGCGCCGATTAAGCTTGCAGATATTGGTACTGGTAGTGGTGCGATTGCGATTACAATGAAAAAGGAATGGGCAGAGGCGAGCGTAACTGCAACAGATATTTCCCAAGTAGCGTTAGAAAAGGCTAGAATAAATGCTGCCAGTCTACAAGCCAATATCGATTTTCGTTTAGGTGATTTAACGGAGCCAATTTCAAATGAAAAATGGGATGTTGTTTTATCTAATCCGCCGTATATAGCATTTGACGAGGCAGCAGAAATGTCAGAGGTCGTGCTAGCGCATGAACCACATTCGGCACTTTTTGCAGAAGAGGATGGACTTATTCTATATCGAAAGTTGGCTGAAAGTTTACCGACACTAATGAATAAGCCGGCCTTTATTGCAGTCGAAATTGGCTATAAGCAAGGACAAGCGGTAAAAACTTATTTTCAGCAGTACTTTCCAAAAGCCCATGTAGAAGTGCTAAAAGATATAAATGGAAAAGATAGAATCGTTTTTTGTGAAATAACGGAATAAAATAGAAACTCCTTGTCAATGATAGGTGGCAAGGAGGGATTTATATGTTACGTGATTACGAGATTGTTAGAAAGCCAAATATATTCTTTGCAGTGATTAAACTATTAGCCAGTGGACTTGCCTTATATTGTATCGTTCTATTAGTACCGACTATTGTAGAAGTTGCTGAGGCAACTAGAGTAGTAGAAGAGGACTCAGTCAAAATACGTGTTATTGCTAATAGTAATACGGATAAGGATCAGCAAATCAAGCAGGAAGTTGCAGAAAGCTTAAATTCGCTCGAGCCAATCCTAATGCAATATGAACGGAATGAGATTAAAGATTCCGATGTCTATAATGAAGTAAGCAGCTTAGTGGAAAAAGATTATCCACAATTAGATGTGAGTGTGTCGATTGGGGATAACTTAATTCCACCGAAACTCTATTTGAACTCTTTTTATCCACAAGATTCTTACAATTCGATCGTTTTGAAAATCGGGAATGGACGTGGAGATAATTTCTTTTGTTCAATATTTCCTAGTATTTGCAAGGAACCAGAAGAGGAAGAAGAGCAGGAAGAGGAAGAAGTACGCTTTGTGCTTTGGGATTGGTTTAAGGGATTATGGTCGTAGGAGTTGTGCACATTTTCTGAAAACTTATACACAATTTCTTCGAAGTTATTAACAAATTGTGGATTACTAGAAAGAATTGTTAGAAATAAAGGAGTGAAACGATGAAAACGCTACTATTAACCGTGGATAATTGTGTGAATAATTCAGAAATTTATTCACAAGCTGTGGATTACTTAAACAGAGGTGAGTTAGTTGCCTTTCCAACAGAAACAGTTTATGGCTTAGGGGCAGTTGCTACAGATGAGAGTGCGATAAGGAAAATTTTTGAAGCGAAAGACCGTCCTTCTGATAACCCGTTAATTGTTCATATCGGAAATGTTGAAGAAATACCTACTTATATAGAGTATATTCCCGAAGTAGCCAAAAAATGCATGGAAAAATTTTGGCCGGGACCGCTTACGATCGTTATGAAGGCAAAGGATGGGGTCGTAGCTCCAAGTGTCACAGCGGGCTTAAATACGGTCGGAATAAGAATGCCAGATCATCCAGTAGCACTTACTTTATTACGGACTTTAAAAAAACCATTAGCAGCGCCTAGTGCCAATCGAAGTGGAAAACCGAGTCCAACGAAGGCATTTCATGTGAAAGAAGATATGGATGGACGTATCCCGTGTATAATAGACGGTGGCACAACGGGGATAGGCTTAGAGTCCACTGTACTTGATGTAACAACAGAGACGCCTGTCATTTTACGCCCAGGTGGTGTGACGAAGGAGATGCTAGAGGAAGTCATCGGTCGGGTTGCACAGCCGACGTTACAAGAGCAAAAGGAAGAAAAGACTCCAAAAGCACCTGGCATGAAATATACCCACTATGCACCTGAAGCACCGGTTTATCTGATCGATGACAGCACAAATTTATACGAGGCGATTGCTAGACTGCAGGCGGAAGGTCATACAGTAGCATTGCTTGCACCAGATGGCTATGAACAGTGCGGAGCAAATTATTTCTTTACTCTTGGTGATGAGAACGAACAGCAACAAATGGGCGTGTACTTATATGATGCGTTGCGTGCTTGTGATAAAACAGATGCAACCATTATTTTAGCAAGGGCTACATATAAAAAAGGTGTAGGCGTGGCCATTATGAACCGTCTCGAAAAAGCTGCCGGCGATAAATGGTATAACAACAAAAAATAAAAGCGAAAACTTCACGATATTTGTGGAGTTTTTTTATACTATAATGGTAGTTTCATAATTTAAATGATTTATAATGTTATTTTTTAGTATATATTATTATCTTTTGTAACAATTAGAGTTTGGTATATAGTTCTTTTTACTTTCAAATATATGATATCTTTACTTTTATTCTATTATTAAATTTGATATGCTAGATTACAAATACATGCTTAAAAGTAGTATATTTCGTGATTATTACGTGTATATTTTTAGTTTAGATAGGGAATTTGCAAGAAATAAACGACAAATGGATATGGAGAGATAGATCGATGAATATTTATTTTGTATGTACAGGGAATACTTGCAGAAGTCCAATGGCAGAGGCAATTTTAAAGAATAAACAGCTGCCTAATGTTGAGGTGCGTTCGGCAGGTATTTATGCACTCGAGGGCGGAGAGATATCAGAGAATGCAAGGGCGGTGCTTGCAGAAGAAAATATTCAACATAATCATGTTTCCAAGGGAATCAATCAGCAGGATATTGAATGGGCAGATGTAATATTAACGATGACAAGTGCACATAAGGATATGGTATTACGATTTTTTTCTCAAGCTCAAAATAAAACCTTTACATTAAAGGAATATGTTACGCCATATAGTGGACAAGATGTATTCGATCCATTTGGCGGAGACCTCAATCTTTATAAGCAAACGTATCAAGAATTAAAACGACTGATAGAAGAACTAGAAATTAAATATAGAGAGGGGTTACCAAAAGAATGAAATCTAGTAGGAAAGCATTTAACTTACGCAGAAAATTAATATTATTTGTTGGTGTTTTAGCCCTGATAACATACTCGGTTAGCTTTGTATTTATTGAATTTATACAACCTACTTTTTTTGCAGGGGTAGACCGAAAATTATTTGAAGTGATTACATACGGATTAGGCATTACGTGGTCTTGTATTTTAGCAGCTATTTTTAGTATTGTCCTTGTTCGTCCTCTACAGCAGCTTGAGGAGACGGCAACGCGTGTAGCAGAAGGAAATATCGGGCAGGATGTCAATATGCCTCGAACAAATGATGAAATTCGTTCGGTAGCGGAGGCGTTCCAACTAATGCTGACGAATTTACGCAAAATGGTAGACGGAATTGAGGATAATTTTCATACAACGAATAGTACGATTCAAAATTTATCAGACCAAACTGCGGCAGCATCCAAGCAATCGGAAAGTATTGCGGGTACTGTAAGTCAAATTTCGAGAGGATCAGACATTTCTGCAACTGCAGTACAGGACACGGTAGAGGCAATTGAAGATGTACGAATACTAGCAACGGAAGTAAATGATCTTGCATTAAACTCTGCAACGCAATCTCATTATATTATTGAAAATTTAACGGAAACAACAGATGCGATTCAAAGTTTAGTAGAGAGTATCCGTAAAATTGCAAAGGGCAATGAGCAAGCGTTAGAAAATATTAAAGAGCTTGAAAATAATGCTCAACAGGTTGAACGTATTATTGGGCTTGTGGGTGATATTGCTGCACAAACGAACTTATTAGCGCTGAATGCATCGATTGAAGCTGCACGCGCAGGGGAACATGGAAAAGGCTTCGCTGTTGTGGCCGAAGAGGTGCGTAAATTAGCGGATGAAAGTGCAAATGCGGTTAACGGCATTACAGCTTTAATTCAAACGATTCAAAACAATGTTAATGTTGTTGTAAAGCAAATGAATGAACAGGTTACGTATGCAGTAAGTGAATCGAATCGCGTATCAGAAACAACCGCTGCAGTTGAAGGCATGGCTAATAATGTACATGGCATGGCGAATGCCGTTGTAGATATTTCTAAGCTTGTAGAAAAGCAAATGCACAATATTGAAACGACTGCACGTCAATCGCAGGAAGTTGCAGCGATTACGCAAGAAACATCGGCGAGTGCACAGGAGGTTAGTGGTGCAGCGACAGAGCAGGCGTATTCTATCGATCAAATAGAAAAGCTATCGCAGCATTTACAGCAGCAGTCCGATGAATTGCATAAAGTAATTCGTCGATTTGAACGCTAGGAATAAATAATGTTAGAATAAGAACGTGGTGGCAAATACTTGTCATCGCGTTTTCTTAATGGTTTGGCTAGTATAATTGCTAGTGAGGCAAGCATTACGACATTTTAAACAACAAGCAAAAAGTAGGAGGACTTATGGGTGACAATTATCCATTCATTCCAATAATCGTTGGAACTGATATAAATGCATATACGATGACCATTTCCTTTCATGAGGAATATGGTATTAGGCCAATCTTAGTAGGGAAGGCACCCCTACCATTCACAAAGTTAAGTACAATTCCGAAGGTCATCGAGTATTTTGATGAAATATCGGATCCGGAAAAATTCGCGTCTGTTTTAATAAAGGTAGCCGATAAGTATAAGGAGCCTAACAAGAAGCTTCTTTTAATTGGTACAAATGATTTATATGTACGATTAATTATTGAAAATGCAGAAATATTACGAGAGCATTTCGTATTTAACTATATTTCAGAAGAGATCATGAATAAGCTTCAAATTAAATCGAATTTTTACAAGCTATGTGAAGAATTAGGAGTAGATACTCCAACAACATATTTTTATAGCTGTGAATCTCAGTCAGACTTTGATGAAGAGATGGTCTATCCAGTCATTGTAAAGCCAAGTAATGGGATTATGTATAATGAACGGAAATTTGCTGGTCAGCAGAAAGTGTATAAAGTGAACACACTCGAAGAATTAAACCGTGTTATTCATATGATTAAAGAGAGTGGTTATTCGGACGAGCTCATTATCCAAGATTACATTCCGGGCGATGATACATACATGTGGGATTCGGTTGTGTATGTTAGCTCCCGTGGAGAGGTTCAGCTTGTAACCTTTGCAAGAGTCGTGCTGCAGGAGCATACACCAACCGCGATTGGGAATTATACAGCAGTAATGACATCTTATAATGAGGAAATGATGAAAAAGCTGCAAGGATTTTTAGAGCATGTTGGTTATACAGGCTTTGCAAATTTCGATATTAAATATGATGAGCGTGATGGGAAATATAAGCTATTTGAAGTAAATATTCGTCAAGGTCGTTCGAGCTATTATACAACCCAAACAGGTCATAATATGGCACGTTATTTTGTGGATGACTTGATTTACGGAAAAGAGAAGGAGCTAACTTATTTAAAAGAAGATTATTTATTTACTGTTGTGCCGAAAATTGTTTTAAAGAAGTTTGTTGGGAATAAGGAAGTACAGCAGGAAATTCGTCGTTTACTTCGCCAACGTAAATTCGGAAATCCATTGTTTTATAAAAAAGATAAACATTTTAAACGAAAATTATATATGTTTGCCCGCCAGGTGAACTACTACTTTAAATATAAGAATAATAATTGGTGATATTTTTTTGATGATATCCAAAATAATCTAAAAAAATGAGTAAACTTACATCCGTAAAATTCTAATTAAGTTCTGTTTTAAAAGTAAATCGCTGATTTCCGTTTCAGGCGGTCGCTTTCCGCGGGCGAAGCGTTGAGCCTCCTCGTCGCCAGGTGCTCCTGCGGGGTCTCAACACTCCGCTTTCCCGCTGGAGTCGCCGCCTTTCACTCCAATCAACGAACATCCACCCTTTACAAATCTAAATGAATAATAATATCCGTAAAGAGTTTTATCTCTAAATATAGACTCTATAAAATCAGGAAGTAAAAGGGGAATTTAGGAAACAAGTATTTTTAAATTTTCTCATTTAGAATTGTAATATTAGGCAAGCCCCGCCACGTAGACTTCTGTGGGAAAGCGAGACAGACGAGACCCCACAGAATTTGCACACGTGCAAATTCGAGGAGGCTCGGCGCTCGCCCACGAAAAGCGAAGTGGCGGGGCTTGCCAGTTGAAATATTGCTCACTCTTTTTTAGAGTAGTCGGTAAAGGTTGAATAGATTCAATTGACGAAAAAATAAACGAATACTATAAAAAATATGGAGGATACGGCAATATTGTCGAACGTTTTTAGCCTTTTAATGATTTAATATTCGTGTTTTGTTCAGTATAATTATGAAAAAGCCTAAAAAAGATTTTTTTATAGTCCAATTAATGTTACACTATGTATGATTATATTTCGAAAAGAGGGAATTTCATTGAAAATCGCTATCTCTTCAGATCACGGCGGTAATAACCTACGTAAGGAGATTATGGCTCTTTTAGATGAGTTAAATATTAGCTATGAAGATTTTGGTCCACAAACAAATGAGTCAGTAGATTATCCAGACTATGCTCGTCCAGTTGCAGAAAAAGTAGCGGCGGGTGAATTTGATCGTGGGATTCTAATTTGCGGCACAGGTATAGGTATTTCAATTGCGGCTAACAAATTTAAAGGAATTCGTTGTGCGTTAGTGCATGATGTATTTTCAGCAAAAGCAACACGTTGTCATAATGATTCCAATGTATTAGCAATGGGTGAACGTGTGATTGGACCTGGCCTTGCAAGAGAAATTGTTGCAGCTTGGTTAAACACAGATTTTGAGGGCGGTCGTCATACTCGTCGTGTCGAAAAAATATCCGAGTTAGAAAAATAAGAGGCGATTTGAAAATGGAGTATATTGAAACAATAAAAGGTCAACTTAATCAATTACTAGAAGAGTTTGAAAGGCAGGTTACGTTTCAGCCGAAGCAGCTTTTAGTTATTGGTTGCTCTACTTCAGAGGTACTCGGACAACGCATCGGAACTTCAGGAACATTGGAGGTCGGTGAGGTTATCTATGAATTATTATCGAAATTTTCGAAAAAACACGGATTATATATTGCTTTCCAAGGCTGTGAGCATATTAATCGTGCCTTAACGCTCGAGCGAGAGGCGGCTGAATATTATCGGTATGAGCCAGTTACTGTCACGCCAGTTCGTACAGCTGGGGGTGCGATGTCAGCCTATGCTTACACAAAGATGTCACATCCAGTTGTAGTAGAAAATATCCGTGCACATGCGGGAATTGATATCGGGCAAACAATGATCGGTATGCATTTAAAAGAAGTAGCTGTACCAATCCGAACATCTGTGAAAACAGTTGGTGAGGCGATTATTACGTTAGCAACGACGCGTCCTAAGCTAATTGGTGGCGAACGCGCACAATATACACTAAACATTTAGGGGGATTTACACTATGGCATTTGAAAAATTAGCTCTTCAAGACAAAGCCGTTTTAGACGGTATTTTAGCAGAGAAAAAACGTCAAAATTCAAACATCGAATTAATTGCTTCTGAAAACTTTGTAACGGAAGCGGTAATGGAAGCACAAGGTTCATATTTAACAAATAAATACGCTGAAGGTTACCCTGGTAAACGCTACTATGGTGGCTGTGAGCATGTGGACGTTGTAGAAGATATCGCACGTGATCGTGTAAAAGAATTATTCGGCGCAGAGTATGCAAACGTTCAGCCTCACTCAGGTGCACAAGCAAACATGGCCGTATACCACACAATTTTAAAGCCTGGTGACACAGTACTAGGTATGAACTTATCGCACGGCGGTCACTTAACACACGGTTCTCCAGTAAACTTCTCTGGTGAATTATATAACTTCGTAGAATACGGTGTAACTGAAGATACACATGTGATCGACTATAACGATGTTCGTGAAAAAGCAATCGCTAACAAGCCGAAATGTATCGTTGCAGGTGCTTCAGCTTACCCACGTGAAATTGACTTTGCAAAATTCCGTGAGATTGCAGACGAAGTAGGCGCATACTTAATGGTAGATATGGCGCATATTGCTGGTCTAGTAGCTGCTGGTGAGCATATGTCTCCAGTTCCTTATGCTGACTTCGTGACGTCAACTACACATAAAACATTACGTGGTCCACGTGGTGGTTTAATTCTTGCTTCAAAAGAATGGGAGCAAAAATTAAATAAAGCTGTATTCCCTGGTATTCAAGGAGGACCTTTAATGCATGTAATCGCTGCAAAAGCAGTAGCATTCGGTGAAGCTCTTCAACCTGAGTTCAAAGAATATGCAAAACAAATTAAAGTAAACGCTAAAGCATTAGCAGCTAGTTTAATAGAAGAAGGCGTTGAAATCGTATCAGGTGGTACGGATAACCACTTATTACTACTAAATGTAAAATCTTTAGGTTTAACAGGTAAAGTGGCAGAGCACTTACTAGATGAAGTAGCGATTACAACGAATAAAAATACAATTCCTTACGATACAGAATCTCCATTCGTAACATCTGGAGTACGTGTTGGTACTGCAGCAATTACGACACGTGGCTTTAAGGAAGAGGATGCAACAGAAGTTGGTAAAATTATTGCTTCTGTTCTAAAAAATCCAGAAGATGAGGCTGTGAAAGAAGAAGCACGTCAACGTGTCCAAGCATTAACGGACAAATATCCATTATACGCATAATAAATAAAAAAAGAGGTACTTTTGCACTAAGCAGGAGTACCTCTTTTTTTTGGATATAATAGAAAAAAACCTAAAAATATACCTTTTACATATTGCTTACTGCATATATATTCAGTAATAATTAATAGTAGTAACATATCTGTATTTATAGATTGAGATAAGGAGGGGTGTCTATGGCTATTCAATTACCAAGTAGGAGATATGAAATATTATACCGCGCTATAAAGTCGTTAGGTGATAAGTCGAACAGAAGCTATCTAATTTTAGACTCAGATTTTAATATTGCGTACTGTAATGAGCTCTATAGTCAATTAACAAACTTTCAACTATCGGAAATCGCGTACCGACCTTTTCAATCATTTGTATATAATACAAAAGGTGATAATTATATTACAGAAATACAAAAACGTCTTCAGCAAGGGAAAATTACGAAGGCGGAAATACTACATAAGAAAAATAAAGGAAAAACCTTTTTTTCAGAAATCGAATGTTATCCTTTTCAAAATGAAATAGGCGAAACACAGCTAGTCTTATTATTCGTAAAAGATTCCACGTATATACAAATCTATGAGTTAATGAACCGACTTGAGCAGGAAATGTTCGGAGCTATTCAAAGAGAAAGCTCATTTTTTGAACAAATTCAGCTCATATGTAATGGAATGGATGAGCCGTTTTCTCCTCATTGTTTAACGACGATTGCTATTAAAGAAAAAGAGCAAATACATATTATGTCATCAGATCAGTTTGGCGAATTCCAAAAGATTAACTACGTATTAAAAGATCCCATGGAAATTGCGACGTATGAATCTTTAATAGGAAACACGGAACCGTTCATAGATCAACATATAGAAGGAACACATCTACATGCCTACCATAAGGAATTTGCACGCTCTAGAGGCCTTAATGGCTGTGTCCATTTTCCAATCAGTCAACAGAACAGTGAAAGTCTAGGTGTGATAACGATTTATTTCGGAAAGAAAGGATATGCTAATAAACCGTATATTCAGCTTATAGATAAAGTGGTAGATTTAATATTTTTGGCGTATACCTATGAAAAAAAACAGCAGGAAATTTATCAGCTAGCATACATAGATCCTTATACTGGAATTGTAAATAGAGAAGGATTTATAAAAAGAATTAAAGAGCTTGGATCCCAACGACAAAATGGAGTAATTAAAATCCTTGAGCCGAGTGAATTCTCAAGAATTGTCGAGCTATATGGACGTGCGGCCGGTCAAGAGGTATTGAAACAACTATTCGAGCGATTTTTAAAGGAAAGCGTTCACCGTTCGATTATTATTGGTCGCTTCTCAAGCTCTTCGCTCGTCCTCTATACGACTCGTTCAGAGGATCGCTTATTTGAAACAGAGGTATTGTTAAAAAAACTGGTCGAACAGCCCTTTGTTATTAATGACCAAAGAATTTATATTTCAATAAAATGTGGCATTGCCATTTTTAAAAAGCAGGACTATTTAAACGATAGTATACGGCATGCTGAAAGTGCACTAACGGCTGCTAAGGGACATGCAGGCACGTTTATAAGTTATTATCAAAAGCGGACAGACGAGCAGCTTGAAAAAGAAATGCATATCTTAAATCACCTAAATGAAGCGGTCAAAAATAAAGAGCTAATGGCATATTTTCAACCTAAGGTAGAGCTGCGTAGAGGTCGTATCGTAAGTATGGAAGCACTTGCTAGGTGGTATTCATCGAAGCTTGGCTTTGTGTCGCCAGCTGATTTTATTCCAATAGCCGAGCGGGCAGGGCTCATACGTGAAATTGATTTACAAATTATTGAGCAAGTGTTGATTTGGTTCCAGCAACGACAGTATAAGGGGAAACGGATTGTACCAATTGCTATCAATATTTCACCAGAGCATTTCTATCATCCGAAATTTGTCGAACAGCTCGAAGATTTAGTGAAAAAATATTATGCAGACCCTAATTATTTAATTATTGAAATAACAGAAAATTTAGGGCTTGAGGATATCGAGCGTGCACAAAAAATTATTAGAGAATTATTTGTTCGTGGATTTAAAACAAGTGTCGATGACTTTGGGATTGGCTATTCCTCTCTCAGTTATTTGCAAAAGCTTATGTTTTCAGAATTGAAAATAGATCGAAGCTTTACTTCCCGTATACATGAGGCGGGAACATATGCAATCGTACGCTCGATTATTCAAATTGCTTATAACCTAGAAATTAGCGTTGTAGCAGAAGGTGTAGAGACAGAAGAGCAGGCTGAAGTATTGCAACAACTTGGCTGTGATTATGCTCAAGGATTTTTATATCATAAGCCAATGTCCATTGAAGAAATTGAAGATAAAAGAGTATTGGATGCATGAATTTATGAGGAATATTAAATAAATATTCCAAATTATAACGTCAAGAAACTGTGATAACTGTTTTTGTCACAGTTTCTTTTTTTGTGCTATACTATTTCAGATAAACAACAGTTAGGAGAGATCTACTCTATGAGTAAAGTATACGTTTTTGATCACCCATTAATTCAGCATAAGCTTACTTATATTCGTGATATCAATACAGGCACAAAAGAATTTCGAGAGCTAGTAGATGAGGTAGCAACGTTAATGGCCTTTGAAATTACTCGTGAGCTACCACTTGAGGAAATTGAGGTAGAAACACCTGTAACAAAGGCTAAAACAAAAGTATTATCAGGTAAAAAAATTGCCATTGTTCCAATTTTACGTGCAGGTATCGGTATGGTTGACGGGGTATTGAAATTAATTCCAGCTGCTAAGGTTGGTCATATTGGTTTATACCGTGATCCGGAAACGTTAAAGCCAGTAGAATATTATGCGAAGCTGCCAGCTGATGTAGAAGAGCGTGACTTTATTATCGTTGATCCTATGTTAGCAACAGGTGGCTCAGCAGTTGAGGCAATTAACTCACTGAAAAAGCGTGGAGCAAAAAGTATTAAATTCATGTGCTTAATCGCCGCTCCAGAAGGTGTAGAGGCGATTCAAAAAGAGCATGACGATGTAGATATTTATATTGCAGCGTTAGATGAAAAGCTAAATGATCACGGCTATATCGTTCCAGGCCTAGGTGACGCAGGAGACCGTTTATTCGGTACAAAATAAAAATACAACAGGGATGCTATATTGTAGCATCCCTATTTCTCATAGGAAAGGTGAAGAGCATTGACGAAAAAGTTTAAAGTAATGACGATTTTTGGTACGCGACCAGAAGCGATTAAGATGGCGCCGCTCGTGTTGGAGCTAGAAAAACACCCTGAAACGATTGAATCCATCGTGACAGTGACAGCGCAGCATCGACAAATGCTTGATCAGGTGCTTGAGACATTTAATATTCAACCAAATTACGATTTGAACATTATGAAGGATCGACAAACGCTAATCGATGTTGCAACAAATGCGCTGCAAGGGTTAGATAAAGTGATGAAAGAAGCTCGTCCTGATATTGTACTTGTACATGGTGACACAGCAACAACGTTCATCGGTAGTTTGGCTGCATTTTACAATAAGATTGCCATTGGTCATGTGGAGGCGGGACTTCGTACAGGACAAAAATATTCGCCATATCCTGAGGAAATGAATCGTCAGCTGACAGGTGTGATGGCAGATTTACATTTTGCACCAACAGAGCAATCGAGAGAGAACCTTTTAAAAGAAAATAAGCCAAATGATGCGATTTATATTACAGGAAATACAGCAATTGATGCATTAAAAACGACAGTTAGTAAAGAATATAGTCATCCGATCCTTGAGAAGATTGGTGCGGACCGTATGATTTTATTAACTGCACATCGCCGTGAAAATTTAGGAGAGCCGATGCGTAATATGTTCCGTGCGATTAAGCGCCTTTTAGCAGAGCACGCGGATGTACAGGTAGTCTATCCCGTGCATATGAATCCAGCTGTTCGTGAAATTGCCAATGATATTTTAGGTGATGACCCACGTATTCACTTAATTGAACCGCTTGAAGTCTTTGATTTCCATAACTTTGCTTCCCGTTCATTTATGATTTTAACTGATTCTGGTGGCGTGCAGGAGGAGGCACCTTCATTAGGAAAGCCTGTACTTGTCCTGCGAGATACAACAGAACGTCCTGAAGGTATTGCGGCTGGTACGTTAAAGCTTGCGGGTACAGATGAAGAAACAATTTATAAGCTTGCGAATGAATTATTAACTGATTCCACAGCTTATGAGACTATGGCGAAAGCTTCCAATCCTTATGGGGATGGTTTTGCTTCACAACGAATTGTTGATGCATTACTTAATTTTCTGCAAAATGAAAAATAAAAACATTCAAAAAAATAAAAATTCATTTTTAAAAATAGTATTTAGCGAAAAGTAGTTTAAAGTAGCGAAAATCGTCGTTAGTTTAAGGTGTGGAAATGTATTTGTGAATTTTCATACACAAATTTGTCAACAATTTGACAAGGAATTCTCTCTTGTGAAGTTTTTCACCAGAACTAATTGACATCAAATATCCCCTATTGTATGCTAACAAAGGGTAAGAATGATAAGGGTTTCCTATAGTCAAAAGACCTTGAAACACTTGTTATATCAAGTTTCTACTAGATTGACAGTCGTAACCAAAAACTGTCAATTTACAACATTTTTATGGCTCAAGATTTTTGTCCATAAAGGTGGTTGACGTTTTAGTAGCAGAATTAGTTGCGTGAAAAGGACATGCTAGGCAGCTTTACTATTTGTTACTAAAAGGCAACATTGCTTGTAGTACATTCACTACACACTGCCATTCGCTTGATGGTCATACAAGATTCTTTACTCGAAAAAAATGGTTCAGGAGATTAATTGCCAATGCTAGATTTGCATCATATTTTCGCTATGCAGAAGAAAGCGTTATTTTTTTTGCTCGCTCTTTGTGCTTTAGGCTGGGGATTTACTGCATACCAAACAGTGTTCGCCGGAATAGCCGTAGGTGCATTTTTTGGCACGTATAACTTTTGGATTTTACTTCGACGAATGGAGAAGTTTGACCGTTCCATTGGTGAAGGGACGAAAACACCATCAATAGGTACGGCTTTACGGTTCGGATCTGGTGTTGCGGCAGTCGCAATTGCAATTTCGTTGCCACAATATTTTCACTTAATTAGCACGGTCATTGGGCTAATGATTCCGTACATCTTCCTCGTTGTTGAGCGAGTAGTACACTATGTCAAAAACCATTAAAGTGCATTGGAAAGAGAGGTGAATGCAGAAATGAATCATAAAAGTCCTGAAGCGGTACTTGACCTTGGCTTTGTTTCATTAACATTTAACTTATCAACAGTGATGATGTTAATGGTGTCAGCGGTCATCGTGTTCTTAATTGCTTTTATTTCGACACGTCGCTTAGCACTTAAGCCAACAGGTATGCAAAACTTCATGGAGTGGATAATGGACTTCGTGAAAGGCATTATTTCAGGTAACATGGACTGGAAAACAGGTAGTCGGTTCCATATTCTTGGGATTACACTTATCATGTTCGTCGCAGTGTCCAATTTGTTGGGGCTTCCATTCGCAATCATGTATGATGATTACTTATGGTGGAAATCACCAACAGCTGACCCAACAGTAACAATGACATTAGCAGCTATGGTAATCGTATTAACGCATTACTACGGTATTAAAGCTAAAGGAACTGGTGGTTATGTAAAAGAAACATACTTCCAGCCAATGTCGTTCATGTTCCCATTAAAGATTGTTGAGGAGTTTGCGAATACGTTAACTCTTGGTCTACGTCTTTACGGTAACATTTATGCCGGTGAGATTTTACTTGCGTTAATCGCAGGTTTAGCAACATCTGGTGCAGTAGGCTTCATCGGTGCGGTTGTTCCGATGATGGCATGGCAAGGATTCTCGATCTTTATCGGGTTTATCCAAGCTTTCATTTTCACTATGTTAACAATGGTTTATATGGCACACAAAGTGAGTCACGACCATTAATTATAAATTTCCACATTAACCACGTGGTCATTTGAATCAAAAAAAAAAGCAAATTCCAAGGAGGAAATTTTACAATGGGTTTATTAGCAGCAGCAATCGCAATCGGTCTAGGTGCACTTGGTGCAGGTATCGGTAACGGTCTTATCGTTTCAAAAACAGTAGAAGGTATCGCTCGCCAACCAGAGGCTCGTGGCGTTCTTCAAACTACAATGTTCATCGGGGTAGCATTAGTTGAGGCCCTTCCGATCATCGCGGTAGTAGTAGCATTCATCGTAATGAACAAATAATCTTAGGATTATTAGATGATAATGGCGAAGCACATCTTCGCCATTCCTTTTGTATGGGTAAGGATATCTCCTTCTCCAATCATAATTAGTAGTAATTAACACTGAAAGCAAAGTTTTAAACATTATAGATTTTTTTGAATATCCAAGCTCTTGAAGGGAGTGAAACAATCGTGGTATTAGATAAACTGGTACTTGGTGCTGGAGCAACAGGTCTTAATACAGGTGATATCCTTGCAACAGTTGTAATCTTCGGCGTTTTAATGCTTCTTTTAAAGAAATTCGCATGGGGTCCATTAATGGGCGTAATGCAACAACGTGAAGAATTAGTTGCAAGTGAAATCGATGCAGCTGAAAAAGCGCGCAAAGAAGCTCACCAATTATTAGAAGAACAAAAAAGCATTTTAAAAGAAGCTCGTACTGAAGCACAAACAATTATTGAAGGTGCTAAAAAGCAAGCTGATGTGACACGTGAAGAAATCGTCACTACAGCTCGTAACGAAGCTACTCGCTTAAAAGAAGCTGCTGTTCGTGATATTGAAGCAGAAAAAGAGAAAGCAATCGCTGCTGTTCGTGAAGAAGTGGTTTCACTATCAGTTCTTGCGGCGTCTAAAGTTCTTGGAAAAGAAATTTCTGAGGCTGACAACAGCGCATTAATTAAAGAAACGATTGCGAAGGCAGGCGAAGCGAAATGAGTCAAGTAGCTAAGCGCTATGCTGAAGCATTATTCGGATTAGCAAGCAATCAAAATATCATTGCTGAAGTAAGCGCAGATTTAAAGGAGCTTTCAAAAGTTGTAGAAACAACACCTGAATTACTTTCATTAGTAAATGCTCCTAAAATTTCTGCTGAACAAAAGAAAGCAATGTTAGCAACTATTTTAGTAAACGTGAATTCAGCAGTACTTAATACAATCAACCTTTTAGTTGATAAAAAACGTATTAATGAAATTGCTGAAGTAGCACAAGAATTCCAAGCTTTAGCAGCGTCTGCACAAGGTGCTGCAGAAGCAACAGTATTTTCAACTCGTGCTTTAACTGACGAAGAACGTGCGGAAATTTCTGCATCATTCGCAAAGTTAGTAGAAATGGAAAAACTAGACATTACAAACGTAATTGAGCCATCTTTAATAGGTGGTATTCGTGTACAAATCGGCAACTACATTTATGACAGCACAGTAGCAGCAAAGCTAGATGGTCTAAAGCGTACGTTAGTTGGTTAATTTTAAGAAATGTGAGAGGTGAACATACATGGGCATCAAAGCTGAAGAAATCAGCAGTCTGATTAAACAGCAGATTGAAAATTACCAATCTGAATTACAAGTAAGCGAAGTAGGTACAGTTATCCGCGTTGGTGACGGTATTGCTCTTGCTCATGGCCTCGACAACGTCATGGCTGGAGAGCTTTTAGAGTTCTCTAACGGTGTAATGGGTATGGCACAAAACTTAGAAGAAGGTAACGTAGGTATCGTTATTCTAGGTGACTACCTTGGCATCAAAGAAGGCGATGAAGTTCGTCGTACAGGTCGTATCATGGAAGTACCAGTTGGTGACGCACTAATTGGTCGTGTTGTAAACCCATTAGGTCAACCAGTTGACGGATTAGGTCCAATCAACACAGATAAATCTCGTCCAATTGAAAGCCCAGCTTTCGGTGTAATGGCACGTAAATCAGTTCATGAGCCATTACAAACAGGTATCAAAGCGATTGACGCGCTTGTACCAATCGGTCGTGGTCAACGTGAGTTAATTATCGGTGACCGTCAAGTAGGTAAAACATCTGTTGCAATTGATACAATCTTAAACCAAAACGGTGAAAACATGATTTGTATCTATGTTGCAATCGGTCAAAAAGAATCTACAGTACGTGGCGTAGTTGAAACGCTTCGTAAAAACGGTGCATTAGATTACACAATCGTTGTAACAGCTTCAGCTTCTCAACCAGCTCCGCTATTATTCTTAGCGCCATTTGCTGGTGTAACGATGGCAGAAGAATTCATGCTACAAGGTAAGCACGTATTAGTTGTATATGATGACTTATCAAAACAAGCATCTGCTTACCGTGAGCTTTCATTATTATTACGTCGTCCTCCAGGTCGTGAAGCTTACCCTGGTGACGTATTCTACTTACACAGCCGTTTATTAGAGCGTGCTGCAAAGTTAAACGAAACTTACCAAAATGGTTCTATTACAGCATTACCGTTCGTAGAAACACAAGCAGGGGATATCTCAGCTTACATTCCTACAAACGTTATCTCTATTACAGATGGTCAGATCTTCTTACAATCTGACTTATTCAACTCTGGTGTACGTCCAGCGATCAACGCCGGTTTATCAGTATCACGTGTAGGTGGTTCTGCTCAAATCAAGGCGATGAAAAAAGTTGCTGGTACATTACGTCTAGACTTAGCTGCTTTCCGTGAGTTAGAGTCATTCGCTCAATTCGGTTCTGACTTAGATAAAGCAACTTTAGCTAAATTAGAGCGTGGTAAACGTACTGTTGAGGTTCTTAAACAAGACCTAAACAAACCACTTAAAGTTGAAAAGCAAGTAGTGATTCTTTATGCATTAACTAAAGGTCACTTAGATGATATTCCAGTAGCTGATATCACTCGTTTCGAGGGTGAATTATTAAGCTGGTTAGATTCAAACCACACTAGCGTATTAGATCATATCCGTACGACAAAAGATCTTCCAGCTGATGCAGATCTAGTTGAAGCGATCAACGCTTTCAAAAAGACTTTCGCAAAATCTGAGTAATATCTAGATAAAGGATATTCGAGCGCGTATTGCATCCGACAAGCGCTGGAGAATACTCACAAATGTGCTTGCACATGAAGGGAGTATTTGAAGCGACCTCGAGGATGCTGCGAGAATATCTAGATAACGGTTCTTGATACAATAACAAAAGGTGGTGAAATACCAGTGGTAAACTTACGCGAAATTAAAGGTCGTATTAACTCTACAAAGAGCACGCAAAAAACGACAAAAGCGATGCAGATGGTTTCGTCTTCGAAATTACGTCGTGCAGAGCAAAACGCAAAAGCTTATGTTCCTTACATGGAGAAAATTCAGGACGTAGTAGGCGCAATCGCAGCAGGTACAAAAGACAGTGGACATCCAATGTTAATGTCTCGTCCTGTTAAGAAAACAGCTTATTTAGTAATTGGTTCTGACCGTGGTTTAGCAGGTGCTTATAACTCAAGTATCCTTCGTCAGCTACAACGTGTAATTAACGAACGTCACAAATCAAAAGATGAGTACGTTATTTTTGCAATCGGTCGTGTTGTCCGTGATTACTTTGTAAAACGTGATCATAATGTCATCGGCAGTGTTGTTGCTCTTCCTGACCAACCTACATTTGCTGATATTAAAGAAGTCGCTCGTAATGCTGTTGGTATGTTCATTGATGGTGCATATGATGAACTTTATATGTACTATAACCACTTCGAAAGTGCTATTTCTCAAGTAGTAACGGAGAAAAAGGTTCTTCCTTTAACTGATATTGCACCTTCAAGCACAAATGCTGCATATGAATTCGAGCCTTCAGGTGAAGCAATTCTGGAAGTATTACTTCCTCAGTATGCAGAAAGCTTAATTTTCGGCGCCTTATTAGACGGAAAAGCAAGTGAACATGCTTCTCGTATGACGGCAATGCGTAGTGCAACAGATAATGCATCTGACTTAATTGCAGACTTATCTCTTCAATACAACCGTGCTCGTCAAGCGGCAATTACACAAGAAATTACAGAAATCGTTGGTGGAGCTGCAGCCTTAGAATAGGTCTGCACCTCGCACTGACTTCGTATAAGAATACGATAGGAGGGTACACATCATGAACAAAGGACAAGTTCTACAAGTAATGGGTCCAGTAGTAGACGTTAAGTTCGAAAACGGCCAATTACCAGCAATCTATAACAACTTAACTGTTAAGATTGAACGTCCAAACCAAGAGCCAACTCTTTTAGCTCTTGAAGTTGCAATCCACTTAGGTGACGATGTTGTTCGTACAATCGCGATGTCATCTACTGACGGTTTACAACGTGGAGCAGAAGTTATTGACTCAGGTAAAGCAATCTCAGTACCTGTTGGTGACGTAACATTAGGTCGCGTATTTAACGTACTTGGTGAGGTTATCGACTTAGGTGA
Source organism: Lysinibacillus sp. 54212 (assembly GCF_036662795.1). Taxonomy (NCBI): domain Bacteria; kingdom Bacillati; phylum Bacillota; class Bacilli; order Caryophanales; family Bacillaceae; genus Lysinibacillus; species Lysinibacillus sp. 54212. Next base: position 22,406 of record NZ_JBAFWZ010000025.1, on the reverse strand, counting down.
AGAAATTCCAGCAGAAGCTCGTCGTGATTCAATTCACCGTGAAGCTCCAGCTTTCGATCAATTATCAACTACTGTTGAAATCCTTGAAACAGGTATCAAAGTAGTAGACTTATTAGCACCTTACATTAAGGGTGGTAAGATCGGTCTATTCGGTGGTGCCGGTGTAGGTAAAACAGTATTAATCCAAGAATTAATCAACAACATCGCACAAGAGCACAGCGGTATCTCTGTATTCGCAGGTGTAGGTGAGCGTACTCGTGAAGGTAATGACTTATTCCACGAGATGACTGACTCTGGCGTTATTAAGCAAACTGCCATGGTATTCGGTCAAATGAACGAGCCACCTGGTGCGCGTATGCGTGTAGCGTTAACTGGTCTTACAATGGCGGAGTTCTTCCGTGATGAGCAAGGTCAAGACGTACTATTATTCATCGACAACATCTTCCGTTTCACACAAGCAGGTTCTGAGGTTTCTGCCCTATTAGGTCGTATGCCTTCTGCGGTAGGTTACCAACCAACTCTTGCTACTGAAATGGGTAAATTACAAGAGCGTATCACATCGACTAACAAAGGTTCTGTAACATCGATTCAAGCGATTTACGTACCAGCCGATGACTATACTGACCCAGCTCCAGCTACAACTTTCGCTCACTTAGATGCAACAACTAACTTAGAGCGTAAGTTATCTGAAATGGGTATCTATCCAGCCGTTGACCCATTAGCTTCAACTTCTCGTGCACTTTCTCCAGAAATCGTTGGTGAAGAGCACTATGCAGTAGCTACTAACGTTCAACGTACAATTCAACGTTACCGTGAGTTACAAGATATCATCGCTATCTTAGGTATGGACGAGTTATCTGACGAAGATAAGCAAACAGTAGAACGCGCACGTCGTATTCAATTCTTCTTATCTCAAAACTTCCACGTAGCAGAGCAATTCACTGGTCAAGAAGGTTCTTATGTACCAGTTAAAGAAACTGTTCGTTCTTTCAAGGAAATCCTTGAAGGTAAATACGACCACTTACCTGAAGATGCTTTCCGTTTAGTTGGTGGCATTGAAGAGGTAGTAGAAAAAGCTAAAGGTATGGGCGTAGAGGTTTAATTCTAACGGCGAGGAGGAAAAAATATGAAGACAGTAACAGTCAATATTGTCACTCCCGACGGCCCAGTATACGATGCTGAAGTAACAATGGTTATCGCCAAAACAACTTCAGGTGAAATTGGTGTGCTTCCAGGCCATATCCCTATGGTCGCTCCACTTGCAATTGGTGCAGTGAAGCTGAAAACAGAAGGCGGTCAAACTGAGCTTGCGGCTGTTAACGGTGGTTTTATTGAAGTACGTCCAGACAAGATTTCGATTTTAGCTTCTTCTGCAGAGGTTGCTTCTACAATCGATCTTGCTCGTGCAAAAGCTGCGTTAAATCGCGCTGAGCAACGACTTCAAAAGAAACAAGATAATGTTGATTTCAAACGCGCTGAGTTATCGTTAAAACGCGCGATTAATCGTATCAATGTTCATGAGGGTAATATCTAAAATAGGAAGCGGACAGATTGTTCTGTCCGCTTTTTTTTAACATTATTGAAGGAGTGTCAATATAATGGATATATATGCACAATTTGGTCAACAGGCGGTCTTTGGCATTGCATCACATCTTTTTTTTATAGCAGTCAGTTTTTATGCCCTACAAGCATTTCGTTTAGAGCAACTATTTAAAAAGGGTCGAACATTTCAAATACAATTAATCTATATTCTTTTAAGTATCGCAATCGGTTCAACCGTATCCAACTTCCTTATTAGCTTTTCACAATGGTCACAGCAGCTGCAGTATTTATTCTAGTATAATGAATAAGTATTCATTCTATTATATGCATTGTAGGGGGAAATAAGTTTGTTGTTTATCGCTACAGCGTTTATAATTTCCCGGGTAATATTAAATATTCATAATTATATAGATTAATTTGTGATATTTAATATCGGTATAATAACTTTTTGTTGTTTGTTGTAAATTCACCATATTTGTAAAGAATGCGTAATATAAAATATATAGCTTATTTACACAAATTAACGTAAAATAGTGATTTGGGAGCTTGTATCCAAATGAGTAACAAGGTAACATTGATTTTGTTGTATAAATTGAACTATTAATCTTTTAAATATATTGTGGGTTTACAGTTTCGTAACAATTGTATTCGGAGGGACGAATTGTGGATAAAATTATTGTAACTGGCGGTCAAACGCTCAAAGGTAATGTTAAAGTAGAGGGCGCAAAAAATGCTGTATTACCGATTTTAGCAGCCGCTTTATTAGCTTCAAATAAGGAAAATGTGATTAAAGATGTGCCAAATTTAGCGGATGTATATACAATTGCTGAAGTATTAAAAAGCTTAAATGCTACGGTTGATTATAAGGAAGACCAAAACGAAATGATCATTGATGCTAAGGCTACTCTTTCTAGCGAAGCACAATTTGAATATGTTAGTAAAATGAGAGCGTCTATTTTAGTAATGGGTTCACTGTTGGCTAGAAACGGATTTGCTCGTGTTGCATTACCAGGAGGATGTGCGATTGGTTCACGTCCAATTGAGCTGCACCTGAAAGGCTTTGAGGCAATGGGTGCGGAAATTTCATTTGGTCATGGTTATGTGGAGGCAAAAGTAGCAGATCGCTTACGTGGTGCCCAAATCTATTTAGATTTTCCTAGTGTAGGAGCGACAGAAAATATTATGACGGCAGCCGCCCTAGCAGAGGGGACGACAATTATCGAAAATGCTGCAAAAGAACCTGAAATTGTTGATTTAGCAAACTTTATTAATGGTATGGGTGGTCGTGTAATTGGCGCGGGTACGGCGACAATTCGTATCGAGGGTGTCAAGGAGCTAACAGGCTGCACACATTATATCATTCCAGACCGTATTGAAGCAGGTACATTTATGGTAGCTGCTGCCATTACACGTGGGGATATTGTCATTGAAAACGCTGTACCTGAACATATGACAGCACTAATCGCCAAAATGCGTGAAATGGGTGTAGAGATTATTGAAGAGTTCGAGGGACTACGTGTGCGTGCTACTGGGAAATTAAAGGCTGTTGATATTAAAACAATGCCACATCCAGGTTTCCCAACAGATATGCAATCGCAGTTGATGGCGCTCATGTTAACCGCTGAAGGAACGAGCATTATTACTGAAACTGTTTTTGAAAATCGCTTTATGCATGTGGAAGAATTCCGAAGAATGAATGCCGTTGCGAAAATTGAAGGACGTTCGGTATTTATTGAAGGAAGCACATCACTTCAAGGTGCAGAAGTTGCAGCGACTGATTTACGTGCTGCTGCATCATTAGTTTTAGCAGGCTTAGTATCAGAAGGTGTTACACGCGTCACAAAGCTTCATCATTTGGACCGAGGCTATGTTAAATTCCACGAAAAGCTGGCTGCACTCGGCGCAAACATTGAACGCGTATCCGAGCAAGATCAAAAAGCTTCTTCTAAAAAACAGGCTACGGCATAAATACAATATGCCGTCCATCGCATTCTTATGCCAATAATTTTTGATTTTTCACCGTAAGTGCCTTTTTTGTGCGCTTACGGTTTTTCATGTAGGAGAGGTTGAGCTAAAAACTAATACTCCTCATGGAATCAACGAAATTGGGCTTAGAATCAACAAAGGTAGGGACAGAATCGAAGGAATAATCCAATTAATACCAAAAACTGCTCGATTGGGTCTAAGAATTGCCCAATCTAACGTAAAAACCGCCCAATTAGTCCTCAGTTCCACCCAATCGGACCCCGAAATCACGGATAGGGTCGGCTTTTGTGCGGATAAGGTCTTCTTTTGTTCGGATAGCTTTCTTTTGATCGTATAGCAGCTCCTTTAGTGCGTATAGCCTCTGCTTATGTTCGGATAGGGTCGGCTTATGTGCGGATAAGGCCTTCTTTTGTTCGTATAGCAGCTCCTTATGTGCGGATAGCCGCTGCTTATGTGCGGATAGTCTTCTTTAGTGCGTATAGGGTCGGCTTTTGTGCGGATAGCACTCCCTTATGTTCGGATAGCGGCTGCTTTTGTGCGTATAGCCAGCTCTTATGTTCGTATAGTTGCTCCTTATGTGCGGATAGCACTCCCTTATGTTCGGATACCTGCTCCTTTAGTGCGTATAGCCTCCTCATTTGTTCGTATGACTCCATCTTTTGTTCGTATAGCAGCTCCTTATGTGCGGATAGTCTTCTTTTGTTCGTATAGCCGCTGCTTATGTTCGGATAGGGTCGGCTTATGTGCGGATAGTCTGCTCTTATGTTCGGATAGCTACTCCTTTCGTGCGTATAGCACTCCCTTTTGTTCGTATACCTGCTCCTTTAGTGCGTATAGCCTTCTTTTGTTCGTATACCCGCTGCTTATGTGCGGATAGCCGCTGCTTATGTGCGCATAGCACTCCCTTTTGTTCGGATACCTGCTCCTTTAGTTCGCATAGCCTCCTCATTTGTTCGGATAGCAGCTCCTTTCGTGCGCATACCACACGCTTTTGTCCGGATGACTACTCCTTCCAAAATCATCCCACCAAAAATCCAATCAAATCTCTGTCCACAACAATCTTTCCGCCATCCTAACCCTATATTCACTGTAGAAGAAACTAATTTTCATCCTATTAGAAATATATTATGAACTTCCAACATACAATGGCGTATGAAAAGAAATATTATACTTTTATTATTGTTCTGCCTTATGTTTGTATTACCTTTGTTTTCTTATAAGCGAGCTACTACTACTAAACCAGCTGAAGAACGCTGTGAGATTTTCATAACACTCTCACCAACGAACACGCAAATACCTTTAGAAGAATATATTATCGGTGTCGTTTCTGGAGAGATGCCTGCTAACTTTCATCCAGAGGCGCTGAAGGCACAAGCGATAGCCGCGCGTACTTATGCTATTTATCAAACGAATTATGGAGAAAAGCCGATTCTTCAAACAACGACGCATCAAGTGTTTCAATCAAAGGAAAAGCGCCAGCAAAAATGGCTCGCTACCTTTGCAGAAAATGAAGAAAAAATTACGCAGGCTGTGCAAGCAACGGCAAATGAAATACTAACGTATAACAAAGAGCCCATTACGGCGATGTTTCATGCCTCTTCAAATGGTAGGACAGAATCAGCCCAAAACTTTAGTGGCAACGATGTTCCGTATTTACAATCGACCACCTCTCCAGAACAGCAGGCTTCTGTTGATGAATTTACCTTAAAGCAGTTGAACACAAAGCTAGGGACAAACTTCACCTTGCCACAAATACAAGCTGTAAAAATGACGCATAACAATACGAAGCGCGTGGAGACGATCACGATTGCAGAGAAGGAATGGACAGGGAGAGATTTCAGAGAGGCACTTGGCTTACGCTCTACTGATTTTACAATTGAATTGAAGGAAGGCAAAATTCAGTTCCATACGAAGGGCTACGGACATGGTGTAGGAATGAGTCAGCACGGGGCAAATGAATTGGCGAAAAAGGGGGAAGAAGTGTACGATATACTGTCCCATTACTACTCAGGAACGGATATTTCAAAGGTTAGTTGTCCGCCGAAATAAAATTTCAAATATTTGTTGTTTAAAATTTCCTTTAGCTGTTAACACTGGGGCTAGAGGTGATGAATATGCGAGAGGACAAACAAATTAATCCTACTCCAAAAAACTTTTTTGAAAAGCCGTGGTTTTGGCCGGCAGTTTATGCAGGTGTGGCGCTAATTATTATTGCATTTATTTTGCTTTACAATGCGTTTGCAGAACCAGAAAAGCCTTCAGATTTAACACAGCCTGTATCTGATCCAAATCCAGTAATACAAACGAATTCAGCAAAAGAGACGATGAAATTTCCGTTTGATGAAAAATCTTTAAACAACGTGAAGATTTTACAAGACTTCTATGATATGACTGCAGATGCTGAAGCTCGTGAAAAGGCTTTGCTCGTATTTAAGCAAACATATCAGACATCTAATGGACTATCAATTTCTATTAATAGCGAGCCATTTGAAGTTTTAGCAGCCATGAGTGGTGAAGTAAAAGAGGTCAAGCTGGATGCATTCACAGGAAATGCAATTACGATTGAGCATGCTAACGGGATGACTACACGTTATAGCTCACTCAAAGACATTCTAGTAAAAGAAGGCGATAAAATAACGCAGGGCGAGCCACTTGCAACATCGTCTGAAAATGAGTGGAACCCAACAGCGGGGATTCACCTGCATTTTGAAGTGATGAAAGAGGGCGAGTACGTTAACCCTCGAAGCATGCTAGGATTCTAAAAGAATAGCTTCATACTGCGTTAAAAGGACACATCTCGCCTTATTTTTTGCGAGATGTGTCTTTCTGTCTGAAAGTAGTTCTACCTATCGACAAGAGCGCATAAGCTGAATAAACAAAAAGGCACACCAATTTTTCACAATAACTACTGCACCTTCTAATATCCGATTCGAAAGGAAGAGAGAGTGCACGAACATATTCGGCATCGCTGCGTTCGACTAGGAGAACTACTGCTAGAAACAGGGGAAACTGTTCGCGCAATCGCTAAAGTTACTGGCTACTCAAAAAGTACCGTGCATAAGGATTTAACGGAACGCTTAGGGCAGGTGAATGAAGTACTTGCACAGGAAGTAAAGGAAGTGTTAGCGTACCATAAATCGATACGGCACTTGCGAGGAGGCGAAGCGACTCGCAAAAAATGGCAACAAAAGCAAATTCAAAAGAGTGACTAGAAAGGCATTTAGACATGTTGAAACGCTGTCTAAATGTTTTTTCGTTTGGAAAATTCCGTCTATTTATTAACTGAAAGTGGAAATTATGAACATAAATATAGATGTAATTACGTAGTGAATATGATAAAATATTCAAGATAAACAGATATGCACGTATACAAGCTAGAAATGCTGGGAAGGAGATAAAAAAATGTTTTCAAAAGATATTGGCATCGATTTAGGTACAGCAAACGTATTAATTCACGTAAAGGGGAAGGGCATTGTATTAAATGAGCCTTCTGTAGTAGCAATTGACAAAAAATCAAATAAAGTACTAGCTGTAGGTGAAGAGGCACGTCAAATGGTAGGGCGAACACCAGGCAATATTATTGCTATTCGACCACTAAAGGACGGTGTAATAGCTGATTTCGATGTGACGGAAGCAATGCTGAAGCATTTTATTAATAAATTAAATGTTAAAGGCTTTTTATCGAAACCACGTATTTTAATTTGCTGTCCAACAAACATTACAAGTGTTGAGCAAAAAGCGATTCGTGAAGCGGCTGAAAAATCAGGCGGCAAAAAGGTATATCTAGAGGAAGAGCCAAAAGTTGCTGCAATCGGAGCAGGCATGGATATTTTCCAACCTAGTGGAAATATGGTCGTAGATATTGGCGGTGGAACAACAGATATTGCGGTATTATCAATGGGCGATATTGTAACGAGTGAATCAATTAAAGTTGCTGGGGATGTTTTTGATAATGATATCCTACAATACATAAAGAAAGAGTACAAGCTGCTAATCGGAGAACGTACAGCCGAGGCAATTAAAATGACAGTTGGTACTGTTTTCCCGAATGGTGAACGTGATGAGTCAATGGAAATCCGTGGACGTGATATGGTGACAGGCTTACCACGTACTATTACTATACATTCAGGTGAAATTGAACGTGCGCTACACGAGTCGGTTGCGATGATCGTTCAATCCGCAAAAAACGTTTTGGAAAAAACACCACCAGAACTATCGGCAGATATTATCGATCGCGGGGTTATTTTAACAGGTGGCGGTGCATTACTACATGGCATGGATCAGCTGCTAGTCGAGGAGTTAAAGGTACCTGTTTTTGTAGCTGAAAATCCAATGGACTGTGTGGCGATTGGCACAGGCATTATGCTTGATAATATCGACCGTGCCACAGGTTCAAGTTTATAAACATTAACCGAAATTAAATATAGCTGAGTCAATTTCATAAAGGGTAATGTTCAAATTCGATGATGGAATTTTGATAGAGCTAGATAAAAAAACGAATTGAGGTGGCACCTTTGTTTAAAGGGTTTTATACAGTAACTTCAGGAATGATCGCACAACAGCGTAAAACGGAAATATTAACAAATAATATGGCAAATGCAAATACACCAGGCTATAAAGCAGACCAATCAACAATTCGCTCCTTCCCAGATATGCTTATGTCTGCGATTAAATCGAATGGGGTACCAACAAAGCATGGGTTAAATATTTTAACGGCAACACCAGTAGGCGCGGTTAATACAGGTGTCTACTTACAAGAAACCTTAGCAAACTATACACAAGGTTCCTTAATTGAAACAGGCTTATCGACGGATGTGGCATTAATGGATGGCTATTTACCAATCGATGAACAGTCTGGAAACCAGGGCGCGCTGTTCTTCCGACTACAGCATCCCGATGGTAATGAGGCATACACACGTAACGGTAACTTTACATTAGATGGTGAAGGCAACCTTGTAAATGGTATGGGACTTTTTGTGTTAGATAGTAATGGACAACGAATCACGCTCGAAAATGATAAATTTTCTATCTCACAAGAAGGAAATATCACGGATGAAAATGGCGTGCAAGTAGCACAGCTTGGCGTTTCATTCGCAGCAAATACAGATGTGTTAATGAAGCAGGATAACGGATTATTCCGCATGCTTGAGGGAGAGGCCTTACCTTCAGCGTACGCGGTAGAGGGTGTTACATTTGGTCTACAGCAACAATATCTTGAAGGCTCTAATGTAGATGCATCAAGATCGATGACAGAATTACTAACAGCCTACCGTGCGTTTGAAGCGAATCAAAAGGTACTGCAAACATATGATCGAAGTATGGAAAAGGCAGTAAATGAAATCGGTAAAATTTAACCTCTTTCAAGGCTAGCAGGACGCTCGCTCACTATTAAAACACACTGGAGGATAACAAGATGCTTCGTACAATGATTACAGCTTCAAATACATTAGGTCAATTGCAAACGAAATTAGATACAATCGGTAACAATATTGCCAACAGCTCGACACATGGATATAAAGCAAAGCAAGCTACTTTCCAGGAGCTCTTGTATCAGCAATATAATAACGATAAACTAGATAGAACATTACGCCAATCACCAGTCGGCATTCGCTACGGTGTGGGCGCACATATTAGCCAAATTCAGTCGAATCAAACACAAGGCGCACTGCAAACAACAAACCGTGATCTTGACTTTGCGATGACAAAAGAAAATCAGTATTTTAATATTTTATTGCAGGATGGTGACGGCACTCGTACGGCGTATACACGTCAAGGGAATTTCTATGCTTCGCCGATTGGAAATGGCAATGTTATGCTTGTGAATGGTGATGGCTATCCTGTAGGGGACGCTAATGGAAATGCGATTACATTCCGCGATGATGTATCGGGTTTTTCTCTGTCAGGTGAAGGTACATTAAATATAAATTATAATGACGGCACATCACAGCAGGTGGCATTGGGTGTTACACAGATTACAAAGCCACAAGTAATGGAGCAGCTGGATGGCACGTACATCGCTCTTCCGAATAACTTAAACGAGCTAGGTTATGCAGAAGGTGATATACTAACAGAAATGCAAGGTGCAGATCGTGCGGGAATTAGTATGGAGGCAGGTATGCTAGAAGCTTCAAATGTCAATTTATCGCAGGAAATGACAGACTTAATTTCCACACAGCGTTCCTATCAATTTAACTCACGAGCTGTCACAATTGCTGATCAGATGCTAGGACTTATTAACGGCATCAGATAAGGTAATAGGGAGAACAAATTATGACGATTGAACAAAATCAAACACCTGATGAAAAGCCAAAGAGAAACAGGCAACAGGAAGAAAATGAAATAGATGCTAAGCCAACAAAATGGGTGAGACTTCGCCTAATTCCGATCCCGTTACGCATCCTTCTTGTCCTACTGTTAATAGTCGGTACGGCATCACTAGGTGTAATCGTTGGCTATTCAGTTATCGGGGGTGGAGAAGCTGTAGATGCATTTAAATGGTCGACTTGGCAGCATATTCTCGATATTATGAATGGTAAAGAATAGAACAGTGCGCTTGCTATAGGTAAGCGCACCTTTCCATGTTCCTATCCTTTCATCCGTTGTTTAATTTTTATCATTTAGGAAAGATTAATGTTATTATAAGTCATTACCCAAACATGTACTTGAATAAAAATGAAGTTCTATTTTATGAAGCACATGCAGCGAAAGGTGGCCACGCCCTCGGAAAGCGTCCTCTTGTAGTGGAATGTGCTATCACGTACAAATTTTAGAGTAGAACCAAATATAGATAGATTGAATAAATCGCAGGGGGTTACCAATGTTAACAACAGAACAAATTCAAGCAATACTACCACATCGCTATCCATTTTTATTTGTCGATCGAATTTTAGAGGTTGAAAATGGAAAACGCGCGGTCGGTATAAAAAATGTATCGGTCAACGAGGACTTTTTCAATGGTCATTTTCCTGGCTACCCAGTTATGCCAGGTGTGCTAATTGTTGAAGCATTAGCACAGGTCGGTGGTGTGGCTCTATTAAATGCAGAAGAAAATAAAGGTCGTCTTGCTTTTTTAACAGGCATTGATAATTGTCGCTTTAAACGTCAAGTAGTACCAGGGGATCAATTAAAACTAGAAGTAGAGTTCGTGAAGCTACGTGGTCAAATGGGTAAAGGACATGGCGTTGCAACTGTAAATGGCGAGCTTGTTTGTGAAGCAGATATTTTATTCGCTTTAGGACCAGTAGTTCAGCCTTAATTTGCATTTCTGACGTAAAGGATATAGAATATAAAAGTTGAAATATTCTTTTCATATTCGTATGCGCAGGTTTGGCTTTAAACGTAGGAGGTTTTAAATAGATGTATAAAGAACTGTCTTCAGGCGTCAAAATAAGCATTACTAGATCGATCTCAACGTCTTTTGAATCATACTTAGCTAGTATTGGTTGGGATGAAGAAAAATTTTCGATGGAAGATTTTGTTGCGAGCTGGCAAAAATACTTTACAGAAAATGCTGCTTGGTTCGATAAAGTACCACAAGAAATATTAATTGACCCACAATTCCATGAAGAAGTTGCAAAAAAAATGGATGAAGTGATTGAAAAAGTACTAAATGAAAAACCGACAAAAAAACAAATTGAGTCAATTGAAAAAATGCAGCAGCAATTAGGTACAAATTATTCTTTTGATTGCAAGGCTGAAGCAGCTTATGTTGAAGGGCTTTTAAAAGAAAAATTAAAATAGATTCAAACATGTTAGGATAGTTCCTTCCGTTCTCGGGCACTCTATGTACGACCACGCACATAGTGGTTCAAAGCTTGAGAAAGGAGGGAGTTTTTTTATGCTAAAAAAGGGTTTCATCGCTTTATTGTTCGCACCATTGCTTCTCGTCGGCTGTAATATGGATAACAATGATGTTAACGAGGAAACACCGATGCAGGATGTCGAGCGAGGTGTTGAACGTGGTGTAAATGATGTTCAGGATGCACTTACACCAGATAACAAACCGTATTTGGAAGACAATGGAGACGATACATTGGTAAATCCAAATAACAATAATGATGTAATGAATGGCAACGGTGCCGGTAGAAACGGCTATACTGCACCTACTGAGGGCAATAATGATACTCGTATAGATGAAAAGGATGGCGTAGATGTCATTGAAGAAAAGCCCGATAACAAAGTCAATGATAACGTAGATAACCGTTAAACAGGAAGCTAATTCATAAGTGGCCGCTTATGAGTTAGCTTTTCTACATATTCGCATTAAACACCCTTAAGTTTAGGGCGAACCTTCATACCATATTGAAAGCGGCTAAGGAGCTCATCCTTTGATAAATCTTCCTCTAGTAGCTCTTTTAGTAATTGCTCTGCATATTTTTTTCGCGGTGCCGTGAGTGTTCCTTTTAATAAGACAGAAATATGGTCACCGATTTCACGGATTACACTCACTACGACTGTAAAAGGTGCAGGCTCATTATCTGGGAATGAAATAACGACGCGCGCTTTAAAAACGTCAGAGGATTGTAAAAGTGCAGCAAAGTCTGCCTTGTACGCAGCTGGAATATATAGCTCGAGAATCCACGATTGATGACTATTCTCTTGATTAATAATAATGCCATCTGTCAGTGGTATTTGCCTCGTGCCGTTCTTCGTTGTCATGTCGAATGACAACATTTTAAAAGATTTCATCCACACCCACCTGTCCTTCCAACAATTTGTATTCTTATTATATCATAGAAAAATTGCAAGTTCTTTAATTAGAGCATTTTCAAAAACCTGATAAAACAAACATAAAAGAGTGAAAAAAGTCGAAAAAAATAATTTGGCAGGTGTCTAAGTTTCGAATTTGACACATGAAAAGAGAGCGGATTTCGCTATTTAGCGTTTTGCCATAATGGAATCGTATCCGTTATGCTAGCATCAATACAACGAAGGGAGGTGTGTGAATGAATCAAGTCGGGCTAGTCGGTCGTTTAACGAAAGACGCTGCACTTCGACAACTTTCGGGCAATAAATCGACAACAAGCTTTGTGTTAGCGATTAACCGAAACTTCCGAAACAATCATGGCAATATTGATGCTGACTTCGTATTCTGTAATGCATGGGGAAGGCTAGCGGAACGGATCTCGCAATATTGCGGAAAAGGGTCATTGATTGGTGTCAATGGTAGGCTCCAGTCGAGATCCTACACGAACAAGGACAATGTAAAAATTTACACAATGGAAGTAGTTGTTGAGGATGTCCGATTTTACGCGCTTAAATCGAGAGAAGAGAAGCTCGCGCAAACAGAGCAGCCAACTCATTCTGTCGAGCAGGATCCAGAAGTAGAGCAATTTGTACTACCAGAAGCGGAAGAAGAAGGAAAAGAAGTATCGATGACATTCTAACTCGTAAATGTAGAAGGTGAAAGAGATGATAACATGTTTTCGTTATGAACATTAGAAATAGGGGTGATCGTACAAAGTCCAGTAGTGACCGCACAATTTGTATTCCCATTCTTTTTAAAACGGTGGCATGTCGCTATCTGCCGTTTTCAATACTTATTACAACTGAATATGCATAAAAGTAAGCAACTAAAAAGAGAGTCTTTCCTCGTGGCGCTAACAAGGTAGACTCTCTTCCAATTATTTTAATACGACCGTATCTAGCTTCATTAAATCCATCAGCTCGCCATCATCCAGCTCGGTTAACCATTGACTCGATTGGATTAATTCCTCAGACAAGGCGGACTTGATCGAGATCATTTTATCGATTTTTTCTTCAATCGTACCAATCGTAATAAACTTATGCACCTGCACAAATTGTGTTTGCCCAATTCGGTAGGCACGGTCTGTTGCTTGATTTTCAACAGCAGGATTCCACCAGCGATCGGCATGCAGGACATGATTCGCTGCAGTTAAGTTGAGTCCCGTTCCACCCGCCTTTAACGACAGTAGGAAAATTGGGAATTCTCCAGCCTGAAAAGCTTCTACTAACACGTCCCGTTGTTGCTTAGGAGTACGACCAGTTAAAAACGGTACGTCAACATCATATAACTCTGAGAAACAATGCTGCAGTAGCTGCCCCATTCCGATATATTGTGTGAATATTAGGCATTGCTCCCCACTTTCAACGATTTCCGCCGCAAGCTGTACAATACGCTTTACTTTAACGGAGCGCTGGAGTAGATCGTGAGCATCCTCAAACGGCTCCTTTAAATAGAGTGCCGGATGATTACATAGCTGTTTTAGCTTGTTTAACATTTTTAGTATTCGCCCTTTTTTCTCAAAGCCAGTGAGCTGTTCGAGCTGCGCTAATGTGTCTTCAATATAGCCCTCATAAAGCGCGGCCTGCTCAGAGGTTAATGGACAAAACTCCTGCATTTCCTGTTTATCAGGCAAATTAAGCATCAAATCCGGATCCCGCTTTGTACGACGCAGCAGGAATGGACGAATTTTCATACGTAGGACATGCTTATGTTTATCCGATTCATCCCGTTCAATCGGTAGGATAAATTGCTCCTGGAATTTGCCGAAGCTACCAAGATAGCCTTTATGAATAAAATCAAAAATGGCCCACAGCTCGGATAAACGGTTTTCGACAGGAGTCCCTGTTAAGGCAATATGATGTGCACCTTTTAGCTTTCGAATTGCTCGAGATTGCAGCGTTTGCATATTTTTAATATTTTGGGCTTCATCAAGAGCAATTGTAGACCAATCCGTATGCTGTAGAAACTCTGCATCCTGTGAAATGGTACCAAATGTCGAAAGTACGATATGTGGCTTTTCCTTACTTAAAAAGGAAGAGAAAGCTTCATCCTTTAAGCGATTGGACCCGTAATGTGTATGCACAGAAAGGGATGGTGAGAAGCGTGCTAGCTCCTTTTGCCAGTTGCCAAGTACGGAGGTTGGACAAATAATAATCGTCGGCTTTTCCTCCTGCAATGTTTCATACGTATAGAGAATATACGTAATAAGCTGCACCGTTTTCCCGAGCCCCATATCATCGGCTAAGCATGCACCAAACTGCTGCTGGCGCATAAAAGTGAGCCATTCAAAGCCCTGCTGCTGATATGGACGGAGCTCAGCGTGTAAGCCCTGCGGAACAGGAACCTCAGGCAAGCCTTGCTTTAGCTGCAACCTCTCTAAATAACCTTGCAGCGATTTTTGCATCTCAAAGGCAAACATTGGATCATCCCGGTCTCCATCATCCTCTTCATCGAGAGGAGCGGTTAATGTTTCCGGTAGCTCACGGAATAATAGCTCGCGAACGGTCCAATTTTCTTCCTCTGCCTGTGCCATCAGCTCGCGCATTTCTTGCATCCAAGTAGCATCAATACGGAACCATTCTGTACCGATTCGAACAAATTCACGCTTTTCCTCGACCAATTTACGGAATTGCTCGGCTGGCATGTCTTCACCGTTCATCGAAAACTGCCATTTAAACGTTAAAATATCATCCAGTCCAGCGACCTTTTTCGTCGGCTGATTATTCGCACTAACGCGTACCTTAAGCTTCGACTGTCGGAGCTCCTTCAGCCAAGCCGGTAAAATAATTTCAAAGCCAAGCGACTGCAGCTTCGCTAGGTCATGCCTAAGGAAGCTACGAACCTCTGCATCCTGTAGTGGTACATATAAAAAGTAGTTGGGCGAAGGATAACTGTGCTCAAAATGCAGCAGGCTCAGCATTTGTCCCTGTAAGTTTTCGATATCTGGCGCAAGGTCCACCCATTTTTCAGGAAGCGCCATTTCAATTGGTAATGCTCGCTTACGAACAGCAGGCGTCCAATGCTTTGCTATAGAAGGAGAGATTAGCACCGTTTCGAGTAGCCAATCGTCCTCATTTTCAGGCGGCTCACTTAAACGAAGCGCTACTTGTACATTGCCAATCGTTCGCAGGGTTTGCAATGGCCATCCACCTTGCTGAAAATAGGGAAGTAGCGCTGGAATATCTTCGGTCGTTAAGCCGGATTTCGTCAGCTTTTGTCCGACTGCTACAGTCAATAATTCAGCCTTGTCAATTGTGAAGGATAGCTCATCCTCCTCAATACTTGCATGCAGCCAAGACGAACCATCCTGCCAATGGGGAAGCATGTTTTGAACCGCCTGTAAATGCTGCGCGGATTTTTCATCAGCTCCCTTAAGCTGTAACAGGGGATGCTTGTAGCTGTCGGTTAGTAAATCGAGTAAATCAGCCGCTGTCATTATTAAATCACGTTCGTCTAGCTTGAGTGACAAGCCATAAAAGCTCGGCTCGTATTTATAATAAAGGAGCGGTGCCCAATTACTCGGTGGATAGATTAAGCCATCTTCATTTAACGCCATAACTGAATAATAGCCTGGCCTAATTTCGTCAATCTTCAACCGCAGTGTTTTGACGAACGGAATCTTTTCAATCATCACAGACTCTACTCCTTAGGATAGTAAATTTGCTTTCTCAAGCTCTTCTTGAAGCGCACGAAGTCGTTTAAATTGCCCCCGTACCGTTTCGATATAATCGTCGAAATACTGTACTTTCCCTGCTTTTTTGGCAGCAGATTTCATCGACTTCCAAATTCGTGTCGCCTGCTTATAGTTCATACGCGATTTTTGTCGTACTTCTTCCATTGCATAATGATGATAGAGTGGCAGCAAGACTCCCGGATTTACCTTTAAAACCTGCTTGAGTCCACACGCTTCTAAATGCGAAATAGAAGAAGGATATAAATGATGCAGCGCAACCCATTCATCGTACCGCTCCCTACGCAATAAAAAATCAGAGTACGGTTGAATGCCGTAACGTCCGAATGCCCCATACAACAGCATCTCTTCCTCATCGTTGAGTTCGACCTCAGTATACAGTGTGTTTAACTGACGAACGAACATTTGACGCTGATGCGGAACGAGCACCTCATTAATGTAGTAGGGCAAATGAGGGAGCATAGCCTTTAAAATAAGTGTCGCTGATTGCTCATCGTTTTGATTCAAGGCAAAGTGAACAATCGCCTCGTAAATTTGAATTTGATTCGCATCGACATGCTGAACGTTCTCTACGATGGCTTCGCGATTCTTTAGCTTAATGTGGAAAATGAGCTCGATAATTTTTATAGGGAACTCAATATCAGGTAGCGTACCTTGTAGTATTTCTAGCTCCTGACTTGCCCGCTGTCGCTCATTGAAAATTGTATCCCAGCATCGTAGATAAAATTTTAATCGGTATTGTAATAAGCCTTTTCCCTGGAGAAGAAGCTGTCGCACCTGCTCCTGCAAGGCATCATAAAATGGATCCGTAGCAAACAGCCGCGATCGCGTACCGAGCTCATCCATTACATCAGCCCCATAGTCATAGCGCTTATCAATCGCATAATGGAAATACTCTGAGGTCATCGGTGAATCGGTTTTTATACAATGTGCCCAAAGCTTATTCAGCACAGCTAGCTCGATAAATAATTTAAAGAGGGGCTGCCATTCACGCTCATATGGCATATAGCGGCGCAGTTTCCCATGAGCACTTTCAATAATGGATGTGACAACATAGCTTTCAATGCGTCGATTGGACTGAAGAATATGCCCCATCACCTCATCAACCATCCGTTGCCAGCTCTCCGGACTACGCTCTGCCGCCAACTGATTCAACTGCACATTTTTTTTAGCTCGCCAATTCGCAGCCCAATCCTGCACCGAGCCAAAATGCTGATACAGCCCGAGCATTACACCAAGCTGATGCCGACAAAGCTTTTGCGGACACGTACATTGTACACCATTATAGTGAAAATCAATCATCACCTCCGCAGGCCGCACATCCTGCACAACCGTATACAGCTTCGAGGCAGTCGGATTATACCGCTCAAACAGCACCGATTTATTTCTCACCGAAAACACAGCCCGTCGCACAATCTCCTCATCCTCAGCCGAAGAAGGATGCAGCTCACGTTCATATTTCTCCAAAACCCTAAGAATAAAGTCCTTATTTTCAAGCGCAATCGCCGTAATAGAAAGCCCCATCATAACCTCTCCTAAAAAAGTCGTTCCTTTTATTATAGCTCGAATTTGATTCACAGGTAAAGATACCGACTCCAGATACCATCTCCGGTCGACAAAGTAGCATCTAAAAGAAACGTGTATGTACAGAAAGCGTATTTGTGGACAAGAGGAGCGTGTATGCGAACAAAAGCAGTGTGTATCCGCACAAAAGAGGTGTGTATGCGAACAAAAGGATAGGCTATCCGAACAAAAGAGGTGTGTATGCGAACAAAAGGAGCGTGTATCCGCACAAAAGAGGTGTCTATCCGAACAAAAGGGAGCCAACCGCACAAAAGAGGGGTGTATGCGCACAAAAGAGAGCCACCCGCACAAAAGAGGCGTGTATGCGAACAAAAGGATCGGCTATCCGAACAAAAGCAGTGTGTATCCGCACAAAAGCGGTGTCTATCCGAACAAAAGAGGCGAGTATCCGAACAAAAGGGAGCCATTCGCACAAAAGAGGCGTGTATGCGCACAAAAGGAGCGTGTATCCGCACAAAAGAGGTGTCTATCCGAACAAAAGGGAGCCAACCGCACAAAAGAGGGGTGTATGCGCACAAAAGGATCGACTATCCGCACAAAAGAGGCGAGTATCCGAACAAAAGGAGGCCATCCGCACAAAAGAGGCGAGTATCCGCACAAAAGCAGCCCCCATCCGCACAAAACAGCATCCAACTACTAAAATCAATTAAGCAGCCCCCTAAAAATACAATCAAACTTTTAAAGTTATCAAAAAAAGCAACCTTACTAGGTTACTTTTCACACGCGCTCCCATCTCGAGCCCCCGTCTTTAGATAAGCCGCCGCCCAGGCCCCGCTTCCGCACGCGCTCTAATCTTCAGTTCCGCCCAGCCCCCAGATCGGTTCCGGCTCCCGCTCTAGTCTTCCTCTCCATCCCCGTTTTCAAGCTTTTCAATTTTTGTTAGTAAATCCGCCTGTAAAGAAACGATCGTACGAATCGCGTTTAAGCATCTTTTTTGTTTTTTGCTATCGAGCATGGCAAGCTGACTAATCAATTCACGTATTTCGGGTGTCGAAGAAATGAAATCATAATAGGCCTCGCCATAATTTGTCGAGTAGCGCTCCCATATTTCCTGGGTCTGCAAGGCCATCTGCTCAGCGGTTAGACGCCTTCGTTCTCTCGGTCGATCAAATAACATATTAAGAAATGTCTCATCAGATATTGCAAATTTTTCTTTTAATTCAAGCACAGTGTTAAAAGGAAGAGGACGCTCACCATTTTCATAATTTGAGTATGTATTAGGTTTTAGATTTAGTCGATAGGCTGCCTCCGTCAAACTAATATTCAGTTCATTTTTACGAAATTCTCTTAAACGTTGATGAAAGGTCACACAAATCCCTCCTTTTATTACCTAATCTAAATTAAGCTCCTATTAATAATAGCAAATCCCACGCTCCGTGGAAAAAGGATTCTCAGAATGTGGGATTTAAGAAAAATGACTCATAAATGATATATAATTTTGCATAATATTGTAAGAATGTTAGGAGGAGAGTTATAATTTTGAAGGTCTATAAAATGAATATTTCTTTTGTAGCAAATGACGTTGTAAATGATAGAGCTTTTCATTGGACCCTAAATTTGGGCATCCACGAAAAAGCAAAAACGAAATTGATTATTAAATCCAATAAAATGTACAGGGAATTTAATCGGATTATTTTGAATGGCTATTATTATGACAAAGTTATTTTCGATTTTAAAAAAGGGATCATCATTATTACACAACGAAATTATAACTACGATGCTATACATAATTTACTTGAAGGGGTTACCGTCTATTCGAGTAACTCGATTTCGTTTTCGACGAGCATACGTCGACGTAAATTTCAATAATGTGGAAGTTTGAAAAAGGAAAAGTATGGGTATATTACTGTTAAGAAAATATCTAATGCTAAAGAATTATTTTATAACCTGATTTTTCAAATTAAACACATTTTTGATGATAGAAACCGTTTTTGTCTCAAAAAATTATTGAAAGGGGCGAAAATGTATATAAATACCTATCCGAAATGTTGTGTTATTTCTCTTAGAGTCAGAATATTTTAACTATTAGGAGGGGTATTATATGATTACTGTTCAATTCATGAAGCCTTTTTACACAAAAGTATCTGGGACAAAAATGCGCTTAGTGTTTGCATATCAATATTTTTCAATTTTGAAGGACGAAGAAGTGTATCATTTCATCCCGATTGAAGGTAAGGAAATGATTGTCAATCTAACGACGATGCAGGTGGAAAATTTATCTGAGGTGTTTGTATTCCAGCGCGGCAACCGATTTATTCGTCTACCACTTTATCAGCTTTTATTAGTCTCAAATGTGCACGAGCATTTGAAGCCAATTTTAGAGGGAAAAACTGCCGAGGTAAAAGCAATCGAGCATGAGACTGTGGAAATTGATGAGGAGGTACAAGGGCTCATCCAATCTTTAGAGGAGGCAAACCTTTCGCGATTAATTGACGATGCCTTAGCCCAACGCAATGAAGAATTATTTTATGATTTAATGATGAAAAAGGATAAATTTAATGGAGGCTATGCGATGTGAGCACGTTCTCCAGGTGAAAAAGCGCTAATTCTATAGAAGAATGGTGCTTTTTTATTTATCGGTTTAATCGGATTTTTCGAAATACTATTTTAGAAAATATTTGAAATTGAATAATAATATAAGTATAATTAGAATAGGTTCATAATTATTTTTAATGAATCTTTCCTCAACCCATTTTTCCTCTTTTTGCTTAGCAAAGGAGGACCTTTTTATTTCTACGTTTAAAAAGTCATTATTTCAATATGGACTTGTGACACTATCTAAGCGCTTGCATCCAGAGCATGAAAAGTATCCGCAAATACAAGATGAAATAAAACGCATAGAAGCTGGTGATTTCGGCGAGCGTTATTTGATTGAGTTGTTTGAAACGGAACTCAACCAAGATATGCTACTATTGCATAATATTTTTATTGGAAAGAATCAAATCGATCTACTTCTTTTAACGAAAAACTGGTGCCTACTTTTAGAAGTAAAAAATATTAAAGGCCATTTGATTTTCACGACGAACCCGCGACAACTAATTCGTCGGAATGAGGACGGAACCGAAGAGGTGTTCCAAAGTCCCGAAAGTCAGCTTGAACGACTTCATTTTGCTCTTGATGCATTTTTCAAGAAGCACGCTGTAAACCTCCCCATTTACAGCGCAATCATTTTCCCTTTTAACAACGTTATTATTGAGAAGTCAACAACCCAATTCCCGGTTTTTGTTGGCAAAGATATTTTAAATTATATTAAGTCGTTTAAAGTTGATAAAAACTATAGCAACATTGCAGCTCTTTCAAAGTTATTGCAAAATATCTCAACGCCTTGGCATCGCTTTCCTCTATGTGATTACTATAATATACCACCATATTTTATTCGAATCGGTGTAGAATGTACGCATTGCGGCACCATTCCGATGATTCGATTAAATCGTACGTGGAAGTGTGGAAGTTGTGGCGTCACTGATCGCCATGCTCATGTTAAAGCGTTGCAGGATTATTATGTGTTGATAGGAAATTATATAACAAGTAGGGATGCTTTGAATTATTTAGGATTAAGAAATCGTTTCGAAGCAATCCGAATTTTGAATTCGACTAGTATCCGCAGAATCGGTCACACAAAATCAAGCAAATACGAATTAAAACTATAAAAGTAAATTGAAGGAAAAAAGGTTGGGGAATCTAAAATTTTCTTATTCGAAAATTACTTTTATTTTAAGAGGTGCTGTTGAATAAAGGATCTGCATCGGAGCTGGAGCCGAATCCGAACAAAAAAGTGTGCTATCCATACAAGAGGTGTCCGTATCCGCACAAAAGGGGCCCATCCGCACAACAGAGTGCCTGCAAGTACATATAGCTACTATTTTTGCCTTGAGATTTCAGATTGGCGAGTAAATTTCAAAAAGTGGCTAGTATTTCAAAAAAATCGGCTAGTATTTTTCAAAAAGTGGCTAGTATTTTCAAAATTTTGGCTAGTATTTTTTGAAGAATGTGCTATTCGCACAAAAGGGGCCTATCCGCACAAGAGGTGTCCGTATCCGAACAAAAGCATGTGCTATCCGCACAAAAGGGGCCCATCCGCACAAAAGGTGTCCGTATCCGAACAAAAGAGTGTGCTATCCGCACAAGAGGTGTCCGCATCCGCACAAAAGCATGTGCTATCCGCACAAAAGGTGTCCATCCGCACAAAAGAGTGTGCTATCCGCACAAGAGGTGTCCGTATCCGAACAAAAGCATGAGCTATCCGCACAAAAGGTGTCCGTATCCGAACAAAAGCATGAGCTATCCGCACAAAAGGTGTCCGTATCCGAACAAAAGCATGTGCTATCCGAACAAAAGCATGTGTTATCCGAACAAAAGGGTGTGCTATCCGCACAAGAGATGTCCGTATCCGCACAAAAGCATGTGTTATACGAACAAAAGGTGTCCATCCGCACAAAAGAGTGTGCCATCCGCACAAAAGAGTGTGCTATCCGCACAAACCCCACCAAAACCCCCACCTCCCAACCAAAAAAGAAGACCCGTCCATTTTCAGTTCAGGTCTCCTTATCTATTTCTTATTCTTTACAAAACAACCAATCACTCTACATTCACAGAGTTGGTTCTTACATAGAATCATTTCTGATCAGTAAAAGGTGCTAGCTTCGTACCAAAAAGCTTTTGACTATTCGAATCTAGACTTATCCAGATAGGGGTTAATAACCCGCTAGCTTCGTACAAAAAACTCATGATATATACGCTTCTAGACTTATCTAGAAAAGGGTTTAAAATCCCGCTAGCTCCGTATCAAAAATCTTCTAATATATTCGAATCTAGACTTATCCAGATAGGGGTTAATAACCCGCTAGCTTCGTACAA
>NZ_JBAFWZ010000024.1:0-55029 GCF_036662795.1 Lysinibacillus sp. 54212 | reverse complement strand
CTAAATGCTTAAACGAAACAGAAGAATGCAATTTAAACCTTGATCAAGAAAGAGATAGGGCAAAAAAAATCTTCCATTCTGTTCGTTTTAACCCCTAATATGAGAGAGGTGATTTTGTGAAAGAGGTTCTATTTTCAGATGAATTGCGTGGACGAATTGTTGATTTGGAGTATGGTAAATTGACAGAAGAAGCGATAAAACGAATTTATTTCGAGGAAACTGGAAAAGAATTAACGGTTGATATTCAGCTATATCATGCAAAGGATTATAGCAAAAAACTAGACATCAGAAAAAATGGGTTTGACCATTTCTTCGATAAAAGTACGAGAATCGATGAAGCCATGGCACTTCAACCAAATCTACACAATCGATCCAAAAGCCCTCGACTACAAGGATGCTGGGGTTAATACTCACCGTCTTGTAGCAGAGGAACCTATTTTATTACATTTTACAACATCCAATAAATCAAAACTTAAATTCGTCATCAACTCTTAACAGCTGATGGTTTTTTTATTGCTTATTTGCTTCGCTGTCATTAATCGAACGTCCATAGCCGCTATTAAAATAGAGCTCAACTATAAAGGGTCTTGATGAATGAACCTTTTCCTCAATAAGTAATATTAGCGGGTATGAAAATTTTCCCTTTTTCAAAAGAGAAGTCTAGATGAAAAGCATTAATTTACGTGTACCATATCGTTTACCTCCCCATTATCTGGTAAATTATTGATAAGGTAACCTTCGTATAGTTATATGGCTTTTTAACATTAGTTTAAGTAGGATCTTTGAGATATAACTCCATAATGCTTTCAATAAGAATATGTAGTCAATAAGGAGAGGAGCAACATTTTGAAAAAGCGTTACTTACCATTTCTTTTTGCAGCGACTTTATTAATAGGAGGTTGTGGGTCAATGAATACAAATGACAGTTCAGGTACTAATTCAAAAGAGAAGGAGGTACAAACTGCTGCCCTGCAGGATGAGTTTACAAAAGAGTTCATTCCTTCTACAAAAGAAACTGAAGAAGGATACTATACATTTGAATCGGGCGTTGGTGGTTATACCATGCTATACCCTGTGAATGCAGTGATGGATCAAACGTTTTATCAATACCGAGATCAAGACTATGAAGTTATTTATTTCTGGGAAGACCGCGAAGATGAAAATTATGGATATTTTGTCACAGGACGATTTGAAGAAGGGAAATTTACACAGCTGATTGATAGCAATCTCGATTTAATGATAGGTTCAGAAAAATTAGTAACGCCTGCAGACTTTGAAAATTATTCAGTAGAAGATAATGATATTTACTTTGCTGATTTTAGACAAAATATAAATGATGATAAAAATGGATTTTATTTTACTTTTCTGGGTTATATAAAATCCCAGACTAGCGAAAAAGCAATAAGCTTAGAGTATAGCTCTACATGCTTGAGTAACACGGAAGAATGTAAGCTTAACCTTGATCAAGAAAGAGAACGGGCAAAAAAAATCTTCCATTCTATTCGATTTAATCCTTAATAAGAAAGAGGTGATTTTGTGGAAGAGGTTCTATTTTCAGATGAATTGCGTGGACGAATTGTAGATTTGGAGTATGGCAAATTGACAGAAGAAGCGATAAAACGAATATATTTCGAGGAAACCGGAAAAGAATTAACGGTTGATATTCAGCTATATTATGCAAAGGATTATAGCAAAAAATTAGATATAGGTAAAAATGGTTTTGATGGTACTATTGTCCATTTTTTCGATAATGGTGCAGGAATCAATCAAGTGTATTCCATCGCGCGCGGTAGCGAAATGCCAGAAGAAGAAAACTGGCGCCCTGAGGACTGGATGTATAATACATTTGGTATTTTCGTAGGACAAAATCAAGGCCAATATCTTGATGCCCAAAGGTTTGAGCGGGAAGTTACTTACCTCATCAAGAAACAAACCGAAAAAAGTAATATTAAATTAGAGAAAATTGGGCTTGGTCACTCATTAGGAGGCAATACGAAGCAATTGCAGCAATTAATTGATCAGGAATTCGATAAAGTTTATACAATTAACGCTGCACAGCCAACTGTATATCAACTAGCTTACGTTGATAGTGGTTTTCGAAAAATATTAAATGAAAACTTTGATTTGAAGACAAGAAGCTTCATAGAACTTTACACTATCGACCCAAAAGCTCTCGTAAAATTCGCTGAACAATACTACAAGGATGCGGGGGATAATATTTACCGCCTTGTAGCAGAGGAAGATTTGCTGTTAGCTGTGAGCGAGAATATCCGGGGCTTCATCAAGGTTGGGCATGGCGAGCCGATTGATACGATGGCGGGCTTCGCTGGCATTGGTAATATTCTAGGGGAAATTCCGGATAAGGATATCCAGGCGATTCAAATGTATATGGCTAAATATGCATCCCAATACAATAAAGGAGGATTTGACGGGGCCGTCGCGGCAATGATAGGCATTGATCTAAAATTGATTGACAAGATACTGGAGAATGATGGCGTGTGGGATCATATTAAGGATGGACCGCACATAATCAAACAAGCGATTCCTATGCTTCAAAATGCGTGGAAAAAAATCCCCGAATTCCAGAAGCATTTATCAGTGATCCATAAGAATTTGGATCCTATTTTATCCGCTATGGTAAAGCACGGCTATGTCAATCAGAATCAAAAAGAGGCTGTTCTTGGTGCAGTAGAAGGAATCGAAAAGGATTTAAAGGATATACAGGATGCGATCAATAAAGCACTAAAACCTAATCTTACTGGCTTTGGCTACATCAAAGACATTATTGATGCCTATAAAACAATAAAAACTAAATGGAAGAGCATTACGAATCACCTCGATACAATTCAGATGAGCCTGAGCGATTTAATGGAAGCCATCAATAAAAGTGTCCATGGACATGAAATCTATAATCTGCTGGAAGCACTCGCAGCTGATAAAGGGAAGGCATACAAAGGAAAAGACCTGATTGTGACGGTGACCAGCAAGGGACAAAAGGTGAAGATCAATCTTTCTTCCGCCGTGCGTATTTATACTACAGGAATGGCCATCTATGATCAGAAAGAAGAAGTACTGAGACGTATGAAATCTGCATATGAAATGAACTATTTGCAGGACTTTGAAAGGAGAAAAGCGAGGTTGATAGCGGAGATTACAGATATGGAAACCAACTATTCTAAGTATCAGTACTTGCTCGGGCATTACACGTACGATGCCTATATGAGATATGTTTTGACAGGCATAAATGTACATGAAGATATTCCGCCGCTCTCTTTACTCTTTACAGCTTCGTTTGAAAATATGTTTTTTTATTATGAGGATGAGATACAAAAAGGGCGACAGGCAATGGCAAACATAAAAAAGACCATTGAAGATTATTTCAAATTTGATCAGGATCTTGCAAACACTATAGGAGCGGGGGGATGAAGCTTGCCACAGCAAAATATGTTACACCAGTTTTTTAAGTATGAAGATTTATCATATAAAGCAAACTCATTTATTACAACGATACAGGAGCTACGTCAGTTAGGCGGGGAGCTGCAAGGTTTCATTCAACAGGAAACATCCGAACAAACGGGCGAAATCATTGAAGCGATTAATGAGTCTATTCAAACTCAAGAGAAAATGAATCATACATTACATGATGCATATGAAACCATTATGAAAAACATGGCGAGTGACTATTCACAACATATCCATGACATAAATGGACAGAATATAACACTGTATTATGAAGTGATTATTACTAAAAAACAACCATGAAGGTAGTCTTCACTATATTGAAGGGAAAGTAACTAAATGAAGTTCAAGCATTGACCGTTTTTTCTGCATAAGTGGAAAAGTTGGTCTTTTTTTAAAAAAAAAAAGCTGCAAAAAAGCGCAATCCGATAATCAAGCTCGAATTGCACTTTTTAAAAGGGTTCACGAAACGTGCTTAAAGTACTCCCCTATTATTGCGCTTCCCCATAATACCATTTTGCTTTAAATTCAGACCAGAACACTTCAGGCGCGATAGTAGATGGAAGCTGTTCCATCGCCAGCTCGCGGGCTATATGTCCCTGTACCTCTTCATATGTAAACTCTTGTCCTTTATTCACCTCTAACACTTGTAAAAGTGCATATCTGCCATCGCTTAGTGAGACTGGACCACTTACCTCGCCTTTTTTCAGCTTTTGGACAGCTGAGGAAATGCTGCGATCGACGCCGTCTTGGTCTGCCGTTACATAGCCGATATCGCCACCTAAGCTAGCAGAAGCCGTATCAAGAGAATGTTCTCTCGCTAGCACCGAAAATTCCGATCCACTTTTTAATTCTTTTTGAACATTTTCTGCATCATTCTTTGACTTTAACATGATAATGCTCGTGCGATAGGAGGTCGGTATATTATAAAGCGATTTATTTTCCTTATAGTATGCAGCGGTTTGTTTGTCTTTAATGACAATATCCTTTGCTAGCACTTTTTCTAAAATAAGCTGCGCTCGAATCTTTTGATGTAATTGTTCTTTCGTTAAATTTTCCATCGATGTATCCGTAGTATCTTGAGCTGAATGCATTAGTGCAATCTCAAGCTCAATTTCCTCTTTTGATACGTTAATATCGTATTTTTCCGAGGCTTTTTCCATAACAGCTTCATTCACTAAATCCTGTAGGGTTTCCTTACCATACCGGCTTTCCATCTCTGAGAGCCATTGCTGTCTCGTTATTTTATCACCGTCGATAGTAGCAACTGGCTCGTTGCTACTATCCTTTTCTCCCGACGGTAACAGCCATAGCACAAACCAAAAAATATTCCCTAGCAGTAAAATGCCTAGTAGGGTTAAGGCGGGCTTAGTTTTTAAACGTCTTTGCGATAACGGTATTTTCGTGGGCGTAGATTGAGGTGTTAATCCTCGATTATTGTTGCGCATTGATTTCATCAATGAGTCCTTCAAGCTCTGTTTTAGAGAAATCATATGTCTCTAAGCAGAAGTGACATTGTGTTTCAATTTGACCAACCTCGTCGATCATGTCTTGAATTTCCTGTACACCTAAACCGATAATCGCCGCACCGAATCGCTCTTTTGAACATTGACATTGGAACTTCACTGGCATTGAATTTAAAATTTGTACATTTCCTTCACCTAAAACAGCCTCTAAAATCTGCTCTGGTGTAAAGCCTTTTTCAATCATTTTTGAAACTGGCTCAATACTTGCTAACTGTGCCTCAATCGCATCAATTGTTTCGTCCTCACAGCCAGGCATTAGCTGAAGAATAAAGCCACCAGCCGCTAAAATCGTATTGTCGGGATTCACTAGTACACCCAGTCCTACTGATGAAGGTACTTGTTCACTCGTTACAAAATAATACGTAAAGTCCTCTGCAATTTCACCCGAGACAATCGGCGTTTGACCAGAGAACATATCGCGCATACCTAAATCCTTTACGACTGTAATAAAGCCTTCTGTCCCCACTGCACGGCGGACATCTAGCTTCCCTTGCTCATTTAAATCAAAGTGTACCTGACCATTCGTTACGTAACCACGTACATCTCCCTTTGCATCTGCATCGATAATCATTGGCCCAATTGGACCGTTACCTTCAATTTTTACCGTTATTTTGTCGTCACCTTTAAGCATGGCTCCCATCATGACACTTGCAGTCATGGAACGGCCAAGTGCTGCCGATACGATTGGCCACGTATTATGACGACGCTGTGCCTCGCCAACTGTGTCTGTTGTACGTACTGCAAACGCACGTACATGTCCGTTATATCCAATCGCTCTTACTAAATAGTCTCCCATGTTGTGATTCCTCGTTTCTTATTGATTTCTTTTGTAAATGATATAAAGTCCTTTTAGTGTTAAGAAAGGCTCTACAATATCGATGTGTGTTGTTTCATTGGCAATTAATCGTGCTAGCCCACCTGTTGCAATTACAAGAGGCTCTTTTTTACTTTGTGCCTTCATGGAGCTAACAATACCCTCTACTTGTCCAATAAATCCGTAGAAGATGCCTGCCTGCATAGCGGCTACGGTATTTTTACCAACAACATTTGTCGGTCGTGCAATTTCAATACGTGGTAGTTTCGCTGCTTTTGTATATAAAGCCTCGGTAGAAATCGATATACCTGGTGCGATGGCGCCCCCCATATACTCACCGTTTTCGTTAATATAACAATATGTATTAGCTGTGCCAAAATCAACGATAATAAGCGGCTGACCCCCGTACTGTGAGATCGCTGCAATCGCATTCACAATGCGATCCGCTCCTACCTCACGCGGATTTTCATACTTAATGTTTAAGCCTGTTTTCACACCTGGTCCGACAATTAGAGGCTTTACATGAAAGTATTTGTTACACATCGCCTCTAGTGCGAACATTATAGGCGGTACTACAGAGGAAATAATAATACCTGTAATTTGATCAAATGCAATATTTGCGTTCAGAAAAAATGCCTGAATTTGCATCGCATACTCATCCTCTGTTTTATGGCGATCCGTACTCATTCGCCAGTGAAACGCTAGGTCGTCATGGTTATACACGCCTAGTACGATATTAGTGTTGCCTGCATCTAATACTAAAATCATCGCTTCTCACACCTACCAAGTTCATTTGATAAAAATCATACCATAGAAAGAACAATAATTAACAGTCGATACCTCTAACCTAATTAGAAAAACACATCTCGCCCCAAATTAAGAGCGAGATGATGTGCCCTATACTTTCTTATAAAGCTATAAAAAAGCTGACTGCCCGAGGACAATCAGCTCCTTTTATGTTTATTTATGTCGCTCGTCAAAGCCTGTAGGACGGTCTGTGCCGTCTTCAGTCGGTAACTCAGCAACAGTTGGATCTTTTTCACCTACAACTTGCTTTTCAACAGAAGGCGTTCCTGCCGTTTCAACTACTACATCAGCTGATTCTGCTGTATTTGCTGCTTCAGCATCCTCTTTTGAGTAATCTTTACGCTCCGGTAATGTACCGTGCTCTTTTAAATGTTGAATTTGTTCTGCATCTAACGTTTCTACTTCAAGTAATGTTGTAGCAATTAAATTTAATAAATCACGATTTTCCGTTAAGATTTGCTTCGTACGCTCGTATTGTTCTACGATAATTGTTTGCATTTCTTTATCAATTTCATAGGCAATTTGATCAGAGTAGTTTTGCTCTGAGTTAAAGTCACGACCTAAGAATACGTTGCCACCTTGAGATGAACCGAATTGCATTGGCCCTAGCTTATCACTCATACCATACTCTGTTACCATTGAACGGGCAATACCTGTCGCACGCTGGAAGTCATTATGTGCACCAGTTGATACTTCGCCAAAGACGATATCCTCTGCTACACGACCGCCAAGCAGTCCTGCGATTTTGTCTAGTAATTCAGGCTTTGTCATGAAGTAACGGTCTTCTTTTGGAAGCATTACTGCATAGCCACCCGCTTGCCCACGAGGTACGATCGTTACTTTATGCACTTTCTCGGCTTGGTCTAATGTTAACCCAACAACTACGTGACCAGCCTCATGGAATGCCACAATGTTACGTTCTTTTTTAGAAATAACTCGGCTTGATTTAGCTGGACCCGCAATTACGCGGTCTGTTGCTTCATCAATATCCTTCATATCGATTTTCTTCTTATTTTCACGCGCTGCAACAAGTGCTGCCTCGTTTAATAAGTTTTCTAAATCGGCACCAGAGAAGCCTGGTGTACGCTGTGCAATTGCTTTTAAGTCGACATCCTCACGTAATGGCTTGTTACGGGCATGTACTTTAAGTACCGACTCACGCCCCTTCACATCTGGACGACCTACTGTAATTTGACGGTCAAAACGACCTGGACGTAATAACGCAGGGTCTAAAATATCCGGACGGTTCGTAGCGGCAACGATAATAATCCCTTCGTTTGCACCGAAGCCATCCATTTCAACTAGTAATTGGTTTAGCGTTTGCTCACGCTCATCGTGACCACCACCAAGACCTGCTCCACGTTGACGACCTACTGCATCAATTTCATCGATAAAGATAATACATGGTGCATTTTTCTTTGCGTTTTCGAATAGATCACGTACACGCGATGCACCGACACCGACAAACATCTCTACGAAGTCAGAACCTGAAATCGAGAAGAACGGAACGCCAGCTTCACCAGCAACCGCACGCGCAAGTAATGTTTTACCAGTACCTGGAGGACCAACAAGTAAAATACCTTTTGGAATACGTGCGCCAATTTCCGTAAATTTGCGGTGATCCTTTAAAAACTCTACAACTTCCACAAGCTCGGCCTTTTCTTCATCCGCGCCCGCTACGTCGTTAAAGCGTACTTTCTTTTTCTCCGTATCATAAAGCTTAGCTTTACTTTTACCGAAGTTCATCACTTTATTACCGCCACCTTGAGATTGGCTCATTAGGAAGAAGAATAAAATGATAATAATAATGAATGGAATAATCCCCGTGAAGAATTGTACCCACCCACTTGTTTCTTTCATTTTTTCCCATTTAACATCTGGATAATCCGTTTTAAAATTATTAAAGCGGTCCATTAAGCTTTGGCTATTTAGAGGTAAGTTAACTGTAAACTCTTCGCCCTCTTTTGCACCTTTCATTTCGCCTCTTGCAACTAATACGCCACCATCAGGTTGCAGCGTTACCTTTTCGATTTTTTTAGAATCTAAGGCTTCTAAAAACTCATAATACGTTAAATCTTCCGTTGGTTTATTGCCACTATTGAAAGTGCCAAAAATACCAATTATTACAAGAAATATTAATAAATAAAATATGGTGTATCGAAATATTCGATTCATCCCCAGCCTCCTCACAACATAACAGAAAAACTATAAGTAAAATCTTAACATACGATTATTTCTTCATACAACGAAAAGCACTAAGTAAATTGCGAATTACTCGATTTTTGTCGAAATAGTTACATAAATTTCTTTTTAAAATGAGTATACTTCTCGTTTTAGAATACCAATGTACGGTAAGTTACGATATTTTTCTGAGTAATCTAATCCATAGCCTACAACAAAGCCATCAGGCACCTCAAAGCCAACTAAATCTGCCTTTAAATCTACTTTACGACCCGATGGTTTATCTAAAAGCGTGATAATTTTAATTGATTTTGCTTTACGATATTTAAATAAATCAACGAGATAGCTTAATGTTAAGCCACTATCGATAATATCCTCGATGATCATGACATCACGACCTTCGACACTTGTGTTTAAATCCTTTAAAATTTTCACTTCTCCAGAAGAAACCGTTGCATTGCCGTAGCTTGAAACGTCCATAAAGTCCACTTCGATATAAGAATCAAAGCGCTTCATTAAGTCTGTCATAAAAGGCATAGCCCCTTTTAAAACACCGACAGCAAGTGGAAATTCATCCTTATACATGTCTGTTAGCTCTGCACCTAACTCCTTAATACGCTCCTGTATTTGCTCTTCTGAAATTATTACTTTTTCAATATCATTTTGAATCATATTGATTCCTCCTCGAGATTGTTCAAACGCTCTATTCCGCTATCTGCTCGATAATTAACACATAATCATCATTCGCTCGCCTATGTTTCGAAAATTTATTGCTTACACGAACACCTAGTATGGCCAAAACATCTTGTTGAACATCGACGAGTAGTGGGCATTCATCTCGCTTTGCTAAAGGGATTTTTTCGTCTATAAAAATCCGCGAAACTCGCTTTGGCCTTTCCATGCCTGGCAAGAGCATACGATCCCCTTGCTTGCGAGCTCTTATACTAATTGGGAAAGATACAGTTTGTGCACTAAAATAATACACTTGTGCTTGATCGCTTTGTGGTGCGGCCATCTGAGAGGTTTCTCCTATGTAAACACGAACACCAATCAATTCATTCCAATCATTTAAAACAAGCTGCTGTTGGGGTATTGGCATGTTCGGCTGCTCTTTTTCAAAGAACATATTGCCATACTCTCGTCTAACAACAAAGTGTTCGGGTAAGTTCATCATGGCACTTCCATTTTGATTTTTAAAGAAGTTCAAAATGGCTGTACATAATGTCTGACTTTGAAACAGGTTTTTATCGTTATAAAGATAGTTTAATAGTATTAAAATGAGTCTCCTTTGTAAAGCAAGTGGCTCTTTTTGAAATGAGTTGATTGCAACCTTGTATGAATGCTCCCCATTTTTAATAACTATTCGGTCGAAAGCCTGCTGTGTTAGCTCCTGTAAATAGGCATCGTCCTGTGCAAGCTGAAGTGAAAATTGGACAGCATGCTGGGCAACATTTTCATTTTCCTGCTTTAACAGTGGGACAATTCGATGTCGAAATCGATTTCTTGTGTAATCATCCTTTGCATTGCTAGCATCTTCACGAAAAGAACCGTCTTTTTGTTGTAAATATGTCCTTATTTCTTCTTTTGTAACCATTAAAAATGGGCGAATAACAAAATGTTTTGCAAATGGGCGCTTCACTTGAATGCCTTGCAAGCCATTTACGGTTCCAGCCTTGGCTAGAGCCATCAGTATAGATTCAAGCTGATCATCTGCATGATGAGCCGTCACTAGTTTATTTAGCGAATGCTTTTGAAGCATTTCATTGAAAAAGCGGTAGCGATGTTCTCTGCAAACCGCCTGCGAATTACCACCTTGTGCTGCTAATATTTCCGGAATCGGAATGGCGGTGCTTATGCACGCTATACCCCGTTCCTCACAAAAGGCTTCCACGAAGATGCGGTCCTGTGCAGACTCTTCACCGCGCAGCATATGATCGACATGAGCTACCATAAATTCAATCTCTAAATGATGCTTCATTCTTTCAAAAAAAGTGAGAAGCGCCATTGAATCGACGCCCCCCGAGCAGGCAATGAGAAGACGATCCTTCTGTTGTATCAATCCTTCGTCCATTATGAACTGCAAAACCTTTTGTTCAAAATTCATCCTCTTCATCACCTTCTTATTATGAACACTGTTTTAATTTCTAATTGAATCAATTTCATCATTCAATGCGAATATTCGTACCGCTCTAAGGACGAGCGACAACGACTACATCATAATATTGACATAATGTTTATACGTTTACCCATTTCCGGCTTCTATAGCTGAAGGACAGACCATTCAGGGTTTATATGCTTTATTTTACATGTTATTACGGTACAGTCATCCTCAATTTCATAAAACTGTTTATAATGCTCCATTACATCGTATAATAATACATCCATCGGCATTTTTTGTTTACTTTTTTGCTGCAGCTGCCCGAGGAAATATTGCTCCTGCTCCTGCCAGTCGTGTGTACTTGTAAAAAGACCGTCTGATACCATTACGATGATGTCGTCCGCTAATAGCTTAATTTTATCTGTTTCGATTGAAAATGCCGGCATAAACCCTACAGGCGCCGTTCCTCCCTCAATCTTTAATACTGTTTCCCCCCGTAAAATATACGTTGCTACACCGCCCGCCTTCCACGACCACATCGCACCATCCTGTAGATCAAGTAGAGCAAAATCAATGGTTGCATACATATCGGCATCACGCTTTAATGACATTATATAATGCATCGTATGCATGGCCGTTTCAGGGTCCAATTTATAGCTTAAGCACTCTCTAAGCAATCTAATCAGCTGCTTGCTTTCTCGTTGTGCTTTTTTATTATGCCCCATTCCATCTGACAGGATCATCGCCATTAGCCCGTCATGTAGAGGAAATAGGGCGTGCGCATCGCCTGATACGTTCTTCGTTTTTGCCTGACTATATATATCATACTCCACTTCATAGCGAACTGCCGACTGAAGGCGCACCTCGACATAACTGAATGGCTTTGTTTTATGAGAAATTTTTTCGATACGGAACGGCTCATGATATAGCTCATAAAATATCGGCATAATAATTCGTTCACATAATTGGATCGTTTCGTATTCCTGATAATTTTTTAATAGCAGTGAACATACAATTAAACGCTCTCCTGCCTGATTATTTAAAATATCGATTTGAAAGCAATTTACATTCGCTCGCTGCAAGGCTTGCGCAAGCTCTGCTTCCTGCGTTTCAAACGATATCGTCTGTTCCTTCATTTGCTCTAGCAGCTCATGTAAATGATTACTTACATCACGCAGCTGCAGGGCAATCATCTTCTTACCATGATAAAGCTGATTATTCATTTGTTCCTGATAAAGCTGCATATGCAATTCATCGAGCAGCTTAGAGGACTTCACACACTTTAATTTAATGAGCTCCTCCGCCTTGACGATTGCATGCTGCTTCGGCATTGTTTTCGCGCGATAATATTCTGCAATATGGTTAGAGATGTCATTATTTTGCTCTCCCCAGCATCGCTCATAACGGAAGCAGCCACTACATGTAGCAAAAGGTTCAACCTTTCGAGATACAGTATCCTTCAACGTAAAACGATCATAGACCAGCTCCTTCATAAAGCCAACAAACTGTTGAAATTGCTCTACTGTTTGTGCCGTATGGTCTGTTAGCCATTGCTGGCGCTTCATCAGTACTTCATCTCGCTTTGGGTATAGAATTGC
Source organism: Lysinibacillus sp. 54212 (assembly GCF_036662795.1). Taxonomy (NCBI): domain Bacteria; kingdom Bacillati; phylum Bacillota; class Bacilli; order Caryophanales; family Bacillaceae; genus Lysinibacillus; species Lysinibacillus sp. 54212. The sequence goes on along the minus strand of NZ_JBAFWZ010000024.1, from coordinate 42,546 downwards.
CCGTAAATCCATTACATATTGCTTTTTAAGCAGGGTAAAAAGGACAATGGCGATACCAATCGAAACAAAATACACAACATCTAGCGGCAAAGTAGCATCATAAAAAAAGAAAAAGATGCTCGGTACGACACTACCAACCGCTACGCCTACGCGACCAAGCTTCATACAGCTTCCCGCCGCAACCCCTGTTAAAGCATAAAGCGCTACCATCCCTGTGAACGATAGTTTAGCCACACCAACAATCGCCCCTGTAATCGTGGCTGTCATTGTAGCTAACGGTACGCCGCCTACAAGGGCCGCTACAAGAATAAGAAAATGTAAAAATAACGGCGCTAAGCCTATATAGGAAATCGTAACAGATTGCATGCCTGCAATAACTGCGGCCAAAACGACAAATCCTGCCCCAATTCGTTCGTATGTCCATTCTGTAGTAAAAAAACGGTGGGCAGGTAATAAAAAGACTTGGAGAAATAATGTCATTAAAAAGGCTAGTGCCACTTCATAAAACACATACAGCTGGATAAGTATGGGTGGTAGGCCACTATAGGAAATCGTTTGCCACATAGCCTGGACAATCAATATCGCTGTTGCTACAGCAAGCGTTGTCGGCAATTTATAAAAACGAAATCTTTTGACGAGCTCAAACACGATAAGCTGCAAGCAAACTATCACAAGCTGACCAAAATTTAATAGTAATGCCCCTAGTAGCCCCCCTATTAATGTTGGGGCCTTTAGATTGTCATAACGCAGTCGCACAATTGCCCAGAGTGGAACTAAAAATGGCACGGTTGCTTCAAAAAATATAGTTTGTGCTAAAAAGAATGCCATTAGGAAAAAGCTTACTTGTAATATGCGCATTGATTTTTTTCCATCTACTTCTTGATCCTTTTGCTTTAAAACTGCTAAATGGCGTAACGTTCCAATATTGACCATAATTTCAACCCCCTTGTGCTTAGAGCCATAATTATATAAAAAAATAGAAGTAAATTTTGTCTGTTTATAAAGGGTGGTTAAAAAAATTGTTCGACGAAAAATATAATAATCTGTGTTTTTCTGACTAGTATTTCTCTAGTAGTGCATTCGGTATAAACTAGTTAACCATAAATAACTATTATTTTTATTAAATTTTATTGAAAGATTACTTGACACATTGATACATCGCTAGTATTATTAGTTTTGTTGTTAATTTTGGCTGCCTAGCTCAGCTGGCTAGAGCATTCGGTTCATACCCGAAAGGTCGTGGGTTCGACTCCCTCGGCAGCCACCAACGGCCCGTTGGTCAAGTGGTTAAGACACCGCCCTTTCACGGCGGTAACACGGGTTCGAATCCCGTACGGGTCATAATAAAAAGTCCAAGACGATTGTTACGATCGTCTTGGACTTTTTTATTTATAGATAGATGTTTTATTAAACGTTAAATAACATTCTCATCTAGCTTCATATTTCGACTGATAATTTCTTCAAGTATTGGATACCAATCCGCTACTGATTGTATTTTTAAGCTTAATAAATAATGAGTTAGCGCCTGCCTGTTTTGCTGCATTTTTGCTTTATCATGTAAAACGGATACCAATTGTTGCTCAATCGAATCTTGACTATCAATGGCAAACGCTAAACTATTCTGTAGTAAATATTCGAAATTCTTTTCCTCCTGGCCTGGTAGTACATACGTTGATTTACTTTATTAAACGCGTCACCCATCATTGTAGAATGAATCGGAATGCCTGTTACAATCATTTTATCCTCAGCTACTCCTAATTGTTGAAACCCCTAGCGCATTCCTACTATAACAAAGGTAGCTTTTATTCCATAGTGCTTTAATAGATCAAGTAATTGAGGCATATAGTAAGGGTGCGGTCCATCATCAAATGTCAATGCAATCCCCCCGAGCAATGCCTCTGCACAGTAGGATGTCGTCGTAAAATGGCCGTTGCCCCTACTGAATATCCGAGATAGAGTGATAGCCCTGATAAAAACACTGTCGATTTTTTCAATGTGCACCTCCCTAGAATGTCGTTCCTCTCTATACGTATACACTTTGCATATGGTTGCAACCTTTCACATGCCTGTCATACGTTATCCTTTTTTTCGAACGTTGTGTCGATTATGATAAGTAGAGGAGGTTTTTATAAATGATTACTGATTTTCGAATGTTATCCTTGTTATGTTCATTGAGTGCTATTTTTATTATACTTGGATTCTTCTTAACAAAAATACCCATTCTAGCACAAATTCTCATTCTTCTTATAGGGCTGGGATTAGGAATTTATACTTTTGTTTGCTTAATTGCTTTATTTATTAAACAGGTCAAGGAAGATAAATTTGGACAATAAAAAAGAGATTAAGTACTATGTATTCAAAGTACTTAATCCCTTTTCAATTTATATGACACTTTTTCTATAAATTAAAACAGCCAGCAAACTACCCTCTTCTTGCTCCACGGCCGCCGCGTTTAGATTCTGTTGCACGTTTTAATGTAGCAAGTCGCTCATCACTATCCTTTAGGAAACGTGCCATTTTTTGTTCAAAGTTTTCTTTCGGTTGACGATCGTTACGCTCGTTTTGACGGTTATCGCGACGTGGACGTTGAGGACGCTCTGGTCGCTCAGCTTGAGGCTTTGCTTTACGAATTGAAAGACCAATCTTCCCATCCGCTTCAACATTCATCACTTTAACTTCAACCTCATCCCCGACTTTAAGATGCTCGTTGATGTCCTTCACATAGTTGTCTGCCACTTCACTAATGTGAACTAAGCCCGTTTTGCCATCTGGCAGCTCAACGAATGCTCCGAAATTAGTGATTCCTGTTACTTTACCTTGTACTTTGCTGCCTACTTCAATTGACATAAAAAAAATGCTCCTCCTTAATTTTTAAGCGACTGTATCAGTCTAATATAAAATCATCAAACTTAACTACAAGTTCTCTTCTATTATAGCTAACATGGTAACACTGTCAACAACACACTCTCGTCATAATACGACAAAAACCCCGAAAATGACCTTTGTCTAGTCATTTGAAAAAGGCAAACACTACTATTTTTCGTGTTCGCCTTCCAATTTATTGCTTTTCATCCTGTTGTTCCTTATCTTCAGTTGGGATCGTAAAAATTATTTCGCCTTCCTCCGATAAAAAGTATTCCTTACGTGCTAGTTTAGCAATATATTCGTCATCTTCTAGTTTTGTAATTTGTAGGTTTAACATAGCCTGCTGTTCTTTTACAGCTTCAAGCTCAGCTAATACTTCAGCTTTTTTTTCTTCCTTTTCTGCTAATCGTTCTTTTTGATTGCTTGCTGCATTTGCTAAAATTGCAAGAACGATGGCTGCAAAGACAAAAAATACGAGCATTCTTCTACTGCGAAGAACTTTTTGCTTCTTCTCATACTGTGATTTTGCAAAGTCTGTGTTAGAACGGACATAGTCATTATCCAACGTTTTGACAGAACCTTTATGTATCTCTCGTTGCTGACGCTTCGCCACGCCGTTCACCTCCACATTCCTTTATGATGTACATTTAATTATACGAATTTACGCTCTCTTTTTAAAGGTGATTCTGTGAAGTTTCTTATATATTTTGGAAAATGGTATAAATAGCACAGTCAGAATTCGAAGGATGAATAAAAGGATATTGCGAATGATGACCATTATCATACGCACAATAAATAAAACTGGTTTTATAAATAGAATCACAAATATTCTTCCGAAAAAACGGAGCATGCGCTGAAAAAACAAGTTGTACGAAAGAATACCTGCAATTTGCGCTAGTGGGTCGATGATGCGCCACTCGCCGCCTTTTACTAAGAATAATAGATAAAACGTACCGGCACCTAGCAACGCCCATACGACTACTTCAATGTAGTTCGATAATTTATAGGAAACGGATTTTGGTGGTAGTCGACCGAGTGTAATCCGGACGCAATCGATAATAGCCCCGACCGCGATTCCAGATACAAACATGACAATCGTACTAAGGAGCTGTGCGGAAATCATCCAAATAATTTATGCAAGAAGCTTTTTGATAATCCGTTCTCTTCATCATCGTATTGCATCATCTTAATTTCGCCCTCTAGTGTTAATAACCCCTTTTCCACATCTAAATGGACGATTCGTAACTCCTCACCTCGAATAAGTAAATGTCCCTGTGATGTTTTAATAAAAAATTCTTCCTGATCGAAGCGTTCGATAGATTTTACAGAAGTCATGTCCATTCTTTTTCGATTGCGAAGTGTAACTAAATGATCTCCAGACGGAATTGTATAGCGTGTACTTTCTGTTTGCATCATAATTTTTTCCCCTTTCCTTGTCCACTTTGTTCACTGTATGCAGCAATAGAAAAAAGCATGACAACAAAAATAGATAGTTATCTTTTCTTTGGAGGGAAAAATATAGTGATGTATTCTAGGTTCCTTGCATAGAGAGATTTTTAGTTAGGTTTCTAGAGGCACATACAAGTATTTTATTTTCACACACTGCTTTGTTAGAATAAAAAAACCTTTTTAACTTTGACTTACAAAATTAAAAAGGTTTTCTTTAAGCTATTTCTTATAATTTCCCCTTGCGAACTACTTAGTCCTCATCATCAATAAATTCAGGCTCGATTTTTTCTAGTCGCTCCTCTTTGATGATTTTGAACATATTTGTTGCTTCTTCTTTGCGGACATTTTCACGAATTTCTTCGACACTAGCCGTGACAATTTTTTGACCGAAGCGAATGGCCAATTCGTCCCCTACTTTGACGGTGCTGCTTGCCTTTGCCACTTTCCCGTTAATTGTAATACGACCTTGCACAGCTACTTCCTTTGCCAGTGTACGGCGTTTAATTAGGCGTGACACCTTTAAAAATTTATCGATTCTCATTGTTATTCCCCCTTTTCCTTCCGTTTTGCTTCATTCCAGAATCCATCGAGCTCCTCTAACGTAAAGTCGCTGAAATCTTTGCCACTCTGCTTTACCTGCTCCTCGATATAACCGAAACGACGGGCAAATTTTTCGTTTGCATGGAGCATAGCCTCTTCTGGCGAAATTTTATAGAAGCGTGCAATATTTACGAGTGTGAACAATACATCCCCAAACTCGTCTAATCTCGATGAGGCTGTACCACGTTGAACTTCATCGCGGAATTCCTGCCATTCCTCTGCAAACTTATCCCATGCATCGTCCGCATTCTCCCAATCAAACCCTACTTTTGCCGCTCTTTTTTGATAGTTAAATGACGTTTGCAGCGAGGAGGCTGGACGGTACTCGCTCTCTAGTAGCTTTCCTTGCGTCTCGCCTTTTTCCGCTTGTTTAATGGTCTCCCAGTTGGCTACGACTTCATCCGCATCTTCAACTGCTACATCTCCAAACACATGGGGATGACGTCGAATCATTTTTTCGCTAATCGACGCTAGCACTTCCTCTAAATTGAAATAGCCGTTGTCCTCACCGATTTGGGCATGAAGGAATACTTGCAGCAGCACATCGCCCAGCTCTTCAATCATCGCAAAATCATCCTCTGCGTCAACTGCTGCCAGGAATTCGTGCGTCTCTTCTAGTAAATATTTTTTTAACGATTCATGCGTTTGCTTTTGATCCCACGGACAACCGTTTGGACCGCGCAGTGTCGCAATAATTTTGCGGAACGTTGTCCAATCGCGTAGTGCATCCTCATCATTGTCGACAGGTGGTACATAAACCGTCGTTAAATTGTTAAGTTCTGCCACGTGGTCAAGCTCGTATAGGGGCACCGTTCGTATGCATTCCTGCGAGGAGCCTGCCGCTGTGACAATCGTTACCGGATAATCGTCACGGTATTTTTCCATTAGTGTGAGCTTTACCTCTGATGCACTAAACGCATCATAAACTTGTGCAATTAAAATGTGCTGACGCATATTGAGCTCATGCATCGATAGGCTTGTACCGTCTAGTAGCTGAAACCCTTCGATTGGGTCGATTTTTAGTGCACCAAAAATCGGATCAAGGAAGCTTTGCCCGCCCTCTATGCTTAACTGGACACGTCCTGCACGCTCCGCCTCGATTAAATGCTGAACCGTTTGCTCTGCTACTAGTGGATGCCCGGGTACCGCATACATCACCGGCTCTTTTGCTGCCGCTTCGATTAATGCTTCGGCTATTTCTTTATAAACCGGGGCAAATGTATCGTGCTTTTCATATACATAATCAAAGCTCGAAAATGCTACCCCCTCCTTCTTTAAATCGTGAAGAACTGGGTGATCCTCTGTTCGTACATAAAGCGTTTGTGCAGCTTTTATTTTTTTATAAACGCCTAGCTGCAGCTGATCAAAATCTGCCGCGCCTAGGCCGATAACTGTTAATTTATGCATATTGCCACCTACTTCTTTCTATTTAGCCATAATTGATATAAAGCCATTCTCCGTCCAAATGGTAGGATAAACCATTCCTTTGTCCCTAGTAAACGAAGTCTTGCTATACACCAAATAAATACGATAGCGCCAATTGGAATTAATATAGCACTATATATAAATGCCTCTAGTCTACTGCTCGACAAGCTTAGAAGCCCAGCGAGCACCCACTCTCCAGTCTTTACAGCAAACACCATCGAGATGCTTGCTACAGAAAGCTTCATGTAAAAATGGGGTGGTGCAAGCCTAATAGATTTTACTTTTTTAAAATACGCCATTAGGCTGACCGCACATACGAGTAAGCCGAGATTACTGGCATATGCCGCCCCAATGACACCAATCACCGGGATCAGTATGGAATTGGCGATATACTTTAGTAAAACTGCACCCAATAGTAAACTCGTCGGTACTTTTAATTTTCCGTAGCCTTGTAAAATTGCTGTAAACGTTAGGATAATCGACAACGGTACAATTTGAACGACATAAACTATTAGTACATTGGATAAAGCATCCGTCTTAAATAGTAGCGTGTTTACATAGGGCATTACAATGATTAAGCCAAGCGAGGCCGCCACACCGAATAGTAACGAGGCTCGATATGTTAATTGTATAAACGGTACCTCTCCACGACCACCACCCTTTGCTCTATGTGCAATGAGTGGTACGATGGCTAGGGCAAAGGAGGAGGCAATCACGATCCCAAGCTGAACCAGCGGCTGCCCGCGATCATAAATTCCCTTTAGCTCCATCGCCTCAAGCTTAGCTATACCTGTTCCCTCAAGTAGCGAAAATACGGTAAACGAATCGACCAATTGTAGTGTAAGCAGGAGGAGGCTACTCATGCTCACGCTTAAACTATAAACGGTCACTTCCTTAATCATAGCCCAGGATTCGAGTGGAAAACGGCTACTTATGCATAATTGTCCGTGCTTTCTCATATAAATTATGAGCAATACTACACCGGCAAGCTGACCAATGACCGTACCTAACATAGCAATGTTACCTGCAGTATAGACTGATTTTGATGCCATCGACATGACGATAACTGTGCCCGCTAGAATAAAGATAACTCGAACGCCCTGCTCAAATACTTGTGCATAGGCAACGGGCTCCATCCTACCACGTGATTGAAACGCACCTTTCATAACAGCAAGCGACGGCATACACAGTGTCACGAATGCACCTGTCCGTAGCAACGGTGCGAGGGCACTATCGCCCATAAGTTCCGCCAGCAGATTTGCACCAAAAAATAGTAGCATAAAAAATAATAGCGATAGCCCAGTTAGGTAAATAAATATCGTCCTAATAATGCCACTCCGCCTTAATTCATCATCTGTCCCTGCTAACATTTTGGAAATGGCGACGGCAAAGCCTCCAGAGGTCCAAACGACAAAAAGAGCAATAAACGGATATACCTGCTGATACACGTAAAAGCCTTGATCACCGACTAAATTTTGAAAGGGTACACGATAAACAGCACTCAGTACTTTCACGATCAGTGCAGCGACCGTTAGTAGTAGCGCCCCTTTCATATAACTTTTCATACTAAATTGCGAAGACATAAGAATCCTTCCTCATTCATTCAATAGCAACAGTATACCATGTATTTTTGAAACGAAAAAAACGCCCTAATCAATAGGACGTTTCAAAATTGAGTTAGCTTTCCATTTGTTTAGCTAAAAACAGTGCTGCAACTTCCGCACTCTTTTGTTCCATTTCACCGATAAAGTGAACTTTAGACAGCAAATAAACGGCTCCAATTACATCACCGCTTACAATAATGGGCACAATACAATATGACTTTACTTGTTCATATTGCCCTGGCACTAATTCTATCGTTGTTTCTAGCTTCTCTACAACGGTCTGTCTTTGCTTCATGCTATCTTCCGCAAAAACAGAAATGCGACGATTCGCATATTCCTTTTTCGGTACACCCGCTATTGCAATCATTTCATCACGATCGCTTATAAAGGTTGGCGTTCCAAGTGCCTCATACAGTGATTCAACATACTCAGTTGCAAACTCGCTTAAGTCACTAATTGGCGAATATTTTTTTAAAATGACCTCACCTTCACGGTCAGTAAAAATTTCAAGTGGATCACCTTCACGAATACGCATCGTGCGACGAATTTCTTTGGGAATAACAACGCGACCTAGATCATCTATACGACGTACAATACCTGTTGCTTTCATATGCTACCTCTCTTTCCACATATTCAACTGAGTTCCCAATTAGTATGGATAACTACGATTTAAACTATGCAAGTAAAAGCTTTCACTACAATAAAACTTTCAAATTTTTTTAGTTTTTTTCAATTACTTCTCAGATTACTGACTTTTATATTTATTAACATTCTACATTTTATGGAGGTATAAAAGATGAAAGTTGATCGAGTAACGACAACGCCGGATGCTTACAAACAGCAACAATACTACGCTGGTACACATTTAGCTTATTATTATAACCCTACAGCCAATCGTCCTCGTGCGCGAGTAGATACAGAAGTAGAATGCGGGATTTTCACTCGTTATTTAGAAAAAGAGAACGGTCAGCGAGACATGCTGACAACCTCCTCCACGAAGGAAAAAATGTTTTTAGAAAAACGTATTGCGCATGCTGAGCGAGAGGAATTAATGCAGCGTTTAAATTATAAAAATGGCGTTCACTATAGTGCCGCCAATAAAATTTATCTTCAAATGCATACGTAAAGGCGGACGATATATATTTTTCGTCCGCCTTTCTATTATTTTTTCGCTTCGACGATAATATTAACCATTCGTTCTAATACATCAAATGGTAAATGATTGCCGCAGCGCTTCATATCAATAGTTAAAATTAATTTTGTGCCTTCCATGCTAAAGCCTACAGCCCGCTCGAACTGCATGGATTCTGAAACGATTTTCGCACCGTCTACCTTCGCCGTACCTTCCTCCGATAAATAAATAGAGATAATGCTTTGCTTCTCTTTTATCGCTGTAATACCTGCTTCTAATGCCCAAGTTTTCATACGTGCGATGCGCATGAGCCTTTCAGTTTCTACAGGTAAATCACCAAAGCGGTCTTGCAGCTCATCAATGATTTCCAGGTAATCGTCCTCACGCTCCATCCCTTTAATTCGCTTGTACATTTGAATTTTTTGATAGCCGTCAGGGATGTAGGCATCAGGAATATAGGCATCGATTTGGAGCAAGATTTCTACTTCAGGCTTTTCTTCGGTTTTAATGCCCGTTCGACGTTCCTCAATTGCCTCTTCTAGCATTTGTGAGTACAAGTCAAATCCGACCGTATCAATAAAGCCGTGCTGCTGGGCACCTAGTAAGTTCCCTGCACCTCGAATTGATAAATCTCGCATCGCAATTTTAAAGCCCGAGCCAAGCTCCGTAAACTCTTTTATCGCCTGTAAACGATGTTCAGCTACATCTGTTAGTACTTTGTCACGCTGGTACATGAAATAGGCATAAGCAACACGATTCGAGCGCCCTACACGACCTCTCAGCTGATACAGTTGAGATAAGCCCATACGATCGGCATCATGCACAATTAACGTATTCACATTCGGAATATCGACACCGGTTTCAATAATCGTCGTCGTTACAAGCACATCGTAATCTCCCTCTAAAAATGCGAGAATTACAGATTCTAGCTCTGATTCGGTCATTTTTCCATGTGCATATCCGACACGAGCATCTGGTACAAGTGCTTGTATTTCCTCTACTCGTCGCGCCATATCTTCTACACGGTTATACAAGTAAAACGTTTGTCCGCCGCGGGCCATTTCACGCTCAATCGCCTCGCGAACTAATGCGCCGCTATGCTCCATAACATATGTTTGTACGGGGAATCGGTTTTGTGGTGGTGTTTCGATAACTGACAGATCACGAACCCCAACCATCGACATATGCAGTGTACGCGGAATCGGTGTTGCCGTTAACGTGAGCACGTCTACATTTGTTTTTAACTGCTTTATTTTTTCTTTATGTGAAACACCAAAGCGCTGTTCCTCATCGACAATGAGTAGCCCCAAGTCGTGATACGCTACATCCTTCGATAAAATACGATGTGTTCCAATAACAATATCAACAGTACCTTCCCGTAAGCCCTTCAACGTTTCGGTTTGCTGCTTTTTCGTACGGAAGCGACTGAGTAAGCCGACATTAATTGCATGGTCCTCAAATCTCGCTTGTATCGTTTCAAAATGCTGCTGTGCTAAAATCGTCGTTGGCACAAGGAATGCAACCTGCTTGCCATCTTGGATTGCCTTAAAGGCAGCGCGAATGGCTACCTCTGTTTTACCATACCCAACATCACCACAAACTAGACGATCCATCGGGCGTTCTTGCTCCATATCTCGCTTTACTTCAATAATGGTACGTAGCTGATCCTCCGTTTCCTCAAAAGGGAATGCCGCTTCAAATGCTCGAATCTCATCGGAATCTGGTGTAAATGCGAAGCCTTTTTCTGCCTCTCGTTTCGCGTATAGTTTAATTAAATCATCCGCAATATCCTGTACAGCGGACGATACCTTCGCCTTCGCCTTTTTCCACTCAGCTCCACCTAGCTTATGTAGCTTTGGCTCTTTTTCCTCTGAGGCAACATATTTTTGAATTAAATCAATTTGGTCAACCGGCACATATAACTTATCATCGGCACGGTAGCGTACATGCAAATAGTCCTTATGATGACCATTTACAACGAGCGTTTCAATCCCGATATATTTCCCGATCCCGTGGTGCACATGCACGACATAATCACCGGGTTTTATTTCTGTATAGCTTTTAATTCGTTCAGCATTCGTCATTTTTTGCGGACGTGACTTTTTCTTCTTCTGCTGCTTAAATAGCTCATCGTCCGTTACTACGGCTATTTTTTGTAGAGGTAATTCATAGCCAGCAGAAAGAGCTGCATCTACTAGGAAAATGCCTGCACCATTTGGCATGCCTAGACTGACTTCTATACCATAATCCTCTAACATCCGCTGCATGGCCTGCAAACGAGCCTGACCTTCTGCCGTAAAAAGTACCGTAAATTTCTCGAGCCTCCAGCGTTCAATTTCATTTTGGAGGAGTGCAATTTGTCCGTGGAATTGCTGCATTGGCTTACAAGAAAAATTCGTTGTCTTTTGAAAACGGATCCCTGCAAAGGTACGGGCAAATAGCGCAAGGAATAGTTTTTGCTGCTTTGTCATCGCAAGTATTTCTTTAAATGAAAAGGATGGCTTTACATCATGGAGCATTTTACCTTCTTCAATTAATGAAAGGAACCATTCGTTTTCCTCTCGCTCCCATGCCTCCATTACCTCTTGGATACGCCCAAGCTCATCAAATAACACAAGGCCATCTTGCGCAAAATAGTCCCCTAAATACGTCTGCTCCTCAAATAATAACGAGCCGTATTTATTCACATGATCGGGTAAGTTCCCTTCCTTCAGCATCTCAATATCATATTGAATATTTGATAGGAGTAACTCTTGTAGTTCAGGCTTTCTCACCTTTTTTAAACTATTAGCTAACGCCACCTCTAACCGTTCCGCCACTTGAAGGCGCTGTGCTTCCGATAAAATGATTTCTGTAGCAGGCAATAGCCGTACGGATTCTAGCTTTTCTATAGAACGCTGACTATCCGCATCAAACGTCCGAATGGAATCAACCTCTGTATCAAAAAGTTCAAGACGAATAGGTGACTCCGCATACGGTGGATAAATATCGAGTATTCCTCCACGTGTTGCAAACTCACCCGGCGCTGTTACCATACCATTTCGTATGTAGCCCATCGCCACAAGCTGCTCAAGCCATGCTTGCAGATTAATGTCCTGCCCTACTGCTGTTTCTAAAAAATTCGATTGCCACTGAGCTAAAGGTGTCATCGGTTTACGCATCCCTGCAATAGGTAATACATAAATACCTTTATCTCCTTTAGCTAAATGATCTAGCGTCGCAATACGCTGTGCACGAAGCTCTGGGGAAGCAATGGTCATATCGGCCGCGATAAATTCATCAGCCGGATAATAATGTACCGTCTCTTCTCCAACAAGTGCCACGAGATCATCTACTAATTTTTGCGCCTGCAATAGATTGGGAGATAAAACGTACACTGGTTTTTTTGTTTCTAAATAGATGGATTGTAATAATGCAGGTCTTGCGCTGCCTGTTAAGCCTGTTATTAGCTGTTGCTCTGTGCCCTTTTCCATTAGCCCCTGGAGCAATGATTTTATATGTTTATCTTGCGAGAATAATTGATGGAAGACCTCCATAAAAACCCTCCTTTTTAAGTCTATTAATTTTAAACGGAAAAAGCTTTGGACTCACAAGGGAGCTCCAAAGCAACTACCGTTATTGTAGCCAATTTTTTAATGAATAATAATCAGGGAACTGCCGCAACGAATCCTCACAATGCTCGCAAATACAATGCACTGTCGTTTGACCACGCTCATCTTTTTCGATATAATCATCCACTTCCCCGACTTCAAACTGATGCAGCTTTCTAATTGTTTCATCTGCATCAAATGGTAATGTACCAATTTCTGTTTCACAATGTCTACAGCGATATCGAACCGGCATTATAGTCCTCCTCTAAATACAAAGTTCTGTATTCAAAGTATAGACTTAGAACGGTCTTTTTATGCGCCGTTAAATGTGTTCATCACATCTAAAAACTTTTTTGAAAGGGATGCCTCAATCGCCTCGCAGGATTTTTTTATCGCATCCTGGACGACTGTTCCATCTTCTGTAGAAAACTTTGCTAATACATAGTCTGCTACCTTCATTCCAGCTGGAGGGCGGCTCACACCGACACGGATACGATTAAATTCCTGTGTGCCTAAATGCTGAATCAGTGATTTAATCCCGTTATGACCACCTGCACTGCCTTTTTGGCGGAGACGTAGCTTCCCTGTTTCTAAATCTAAGTCGTCGTAAATAACAATAATATCCTCAATGCCGATATCAAAATAGTCCATCATCGGTCGTACACATTCTCCCGATAAATTCATATATGTAAGCGGCTTTAATAACATGACTTTTCCTTCTGGACGATGTACGGTTGAGTACATGCCATTAAATTTTGTCTGATTAAGCGGCGCATTCCATTGATGTGCTAATGCATCAATTACATCAAAGCCTATATTATGACGAGTATGCTCATATTGCTTTCCGGGATTTCCTAAACCAATTATTAGTTTCATTGTTTTCTCATCCTTTTCCTCTAATACGAGCTTATTTTAACATATGCTTCATCGGAAAGTATAAACTAGTTTTCTAAAAACTATGGATAGTACGCTTTCACACATACTCATTATGTTTATTGAACTAGAAAAAATCGCATAGCAACACGCCATGCAATTTTTTATTTTACTATCCATTTAAGCCTGTGCCTCTGGTGATTCAGTAGCGATTGGCGTTTTCTCTGCGAGGTTTGCGGTTGGGTCAATTGCATCATCAGGCTCAGCTGCTGGAGGGGTTACGGTTACGAGCGTATCCTCGTCGATGTTTACTATTTCAAAATGTATTTTACTACGTAAATCAGCAACAGATAGCGTATCACCAATAGCTAAATAGGTTACATCAATGTCAATTGTATCAGGCATATTCGATGGCTTCACCTTAATTTTCAGCTCCCGTATCGGTTGAGTTAATACTCCGCCCTCACGAACGCCGATGGACTCTCCGATTACAGTAATCGGTACATCCACTTCTAACTCCTCGGCCATATTAATTGAAAGCAAGTCCAAATGCTTCACATGTCCTTTTAACGCACAGCGTTGAATTTCACTAATAACTGCATTTACTTGCTTACCTTCGATATCGAGCTGAAAAATACTATTCTGCCCATGTGCTCCAACCGCTTTTGCCATTTGCTTATAATCGAGCACAATTGGGATAGACTCTACATTATAGCCATACACAACAGCAGGTAGCTTACCTCCCTGTCGTAGCTTTGATAATGTTGACCGTCCACCCGTATTCCGTTTCGTTGCTTGTAAAACCGTATTAATGTTCATCGTCCCCTTCCGAAAATAATAACATATTTTATTATGCTTCTATTTCGGGCGTTTTAAACAAGTGCTATGTAAATAAGAGAATTTAGCCTATAGAAAATTAAGAGTACACGTTCAAATGCTCATCCTCTTACACGTGCACCCTTACTTTTCACCAATTCAAAACAATTCCCATGCTGCAGCAATTCTTTTCCTTAAATAAAATCCGAATACCATCCGGCGTATATTTCATCTCGTAATGTACCGTAACACCTGCTGTTGCAATTAATTGCTCGACCGTTTTTCTATCCGATTGTTGGGCAGCATCCATTAGATTATGCGCAAAAGGATCTGATGTAGAAATTTTATTAATAAGCAGTTGAGCTTGTTCCATGACCTTCTGAATCCTAGTTGCAGAAGCTTTCAATTTGTGCGTATCGACTGGTGGAAAGGGATTATTGCTTGGCAGATTAGTTGGCATCGCCTGTTTTGATAATGGCGTAGACGGGTGAATAGCCGTCCACATAAATGGCCACCGATAAAGATTGGCAGTTGCAGAATATGGATTTCTATAATAGTACATACCTTCCTCCTTACGGGTATGACATATATTTTATTTTATGAATAGAAATTATAAATGAATATGCTAAAAAGGGTTTTTCGATTAATCGGAGGAAAGTTTCTATTACCCCGCCCAAACCTTCTATTATCGACAAAGAATTGTCTATTAAAGTGGCTCGAGTTTCTATAAACATCGGGGCTTGCCCGCGGAACCAGTCCTCCTGTAGCGTACATTTATGGACACACTTATATAAAAAAAACCACCATTTATGAATTCTAAATGATGGTTTTTATACGGGTATTAATTAATCAAATAATGTACTTACTGATTTATTTTCATACACACGAGAAATCGCATCTGCCATTAATTTTGCTACAGAAAGCTCTTTGATTTTCGGTGATTTTTTCTCTTCAGCTAGTTGAATTGTGTTTGTCACAACTAACTCTTTAATTGCTGAGTTTTCAATGCGCTCGATTGCAGGACCTGATAGAACTGGGTGAGAACAGCAAGCATATACTTCTTTCGCACCTGATTCTAATAACGCGTTGGCACCAATTGTAATTGTACCAGCTGTATCAATGATATCATCAATTAAAATACATACTTTTCCTTCTACGTTACCAACAATGTTCATTACTTCTGCAACATTCGGCTTCGGACGACGTTTATCAATAATCGCGATTGGAGCTTTTAGGCGCTCTGCCATTTTACGCGCACGTGTTACACCACCATGGTCTGGTGATACGATAACAACATCCTCTGCGTTGAAGCCTTTTGATTTAAAGTAATCAGATAATAATGGTACAGCAACTAAATGGTCGATTAAAATATCGAAGAACCCTTGAATTTGAGGAGCATGTAAGTCTAATACGATTACACGAGTTGCCCCAGCAGTTTCTAAAAGGTTTGCTACTAATTTTGCAGTGATTGGCTCACGTGCTTTTGCTTTACGGTCTTGACGTGCATAGCCATAGTACGGCATCACTACGTTTACTGTACGCGCAGAAGCACGCTTTACAGCATCAACCATAATTAGTAGTTCCATTAAATGTTCGTTTACTGGTGCAGAAGTTGATTGAACGATAAATACGTCACAACCACGAATACTTTCTTCGATACTAATTTGAACTTCTCCATCACTGAAATGTTTAACAGATGATTTACCAAGCTCTACGCCCATTTCATCTGCGATTTCTTGTGCTAGTGGATTATTTGAATTTAGTGAGAAGATTTTTAATTTTGAGTCAGCGTAATGATACGGCATGATGCCCTCCTGAAATTTTATAATAGATTATTTTAAGTTTAATTTGCTAACATAGCCTAATTTATTTTCTTGTCGTGCTCTTGCTATCGCTAGAGCATCACTTGGAACGTCCTTTGTTACCGTAGAACCTGCGGCAATAAATGAACCCTCCCCTAATGTCACCGGCGCAACTAAATTTGAATTACATCCTACAAATACGTCATCTTCAATCACTGTTTTAAACTTATTTTTGCCATCATAATTCACAGTAATTGAACCGCAGCCGATGTTTACATTTTCCCCAACCTCTGCATCGCCAATATAGCTTAAGTGGGAAACCTTTGAATGGTCACCGAGCTTGCTTTTCTTTACTTCTACAAAGTTACCGATTTTCACATGATTGCCAAGTGATGAATCTGGACGTAAATGTGCAAATGGCCCAACAGCTGTAGCATCACCTACTGAGCTATTTAATATAACCGAGCTATGAATCGTTGTTGCATTGCCAATAAGACTATCAACAATATGGCTGTTCGGTCCAATGACACAGTCCTCTCCGATTCTAGTTTTCCCTTCAATGATACAGCCTGGCTGTAAAACGGTATCGGCACCAATGACTGCATCCGCGCTAATATGCGTTGTGGCAGGATTGATAATAGTTACACCGTTACGCATATGCTTCTCATTAATTTGAGCGCGCATAAGCTGTTCTGCCTGTGAAAGCGCAAAACGATCATTAACCCCTAATGTTTCGTCGAAATGATCTGTCACAAAAGCAGATACAATTTCCCCTTGCTTTTGTAGAATTTCGATCACATCTGGTAAGTAGTATTCACCTTGAGCGTTATTATTATTTACGAGCTTTAAAGCTTGGAATAACGCTTTATTGTCGAAGCAATATGTGCCTGTGTTAATCTCAGTAACGAGCTTTTGCTCCTCAGTTGCATCTTTTTGCTCAACAATTTGGGCTACGTTGCCTTCTGCGTCACGTAAAATACGACCATAACCAGTCGGATCCCCTGCCACTGCTGTTAAGATTGTCGCTTTTGCGTTTTGTGAAGTGTGGTAGTCAAATAGAGCTTGCATTGTTTCAGGACGAATTAAAGGTGTGTCACCACAAACGACTAATGTCGTCCCTTCTAGTGAGGATAAAATAGGCTCAGCTTGTTGAACAGCGTGTGCAGTACCTAACTGTTCTGCTTGTAACACATATTCACTCTTATCTCCTAGCTTTTCCTTTACCATCTGGGCTCCATGTCCAACAACTGTAACGATCTTTTCAATATTTAACGATTGAATGTTATCGATTACATGTTCGACCATTGGCTTTCCACATACGGGATGGAGCACTTTATATAATTTGGACTTCATGCGTGTTCCTTGACCTGCAGCCAAAACTACCGCAAAAATGTTAGTCATCTTTTAAGTCCTCCAATTCAGCTCATTTTCTCTTATGACTATATAGTAAATTCACGTGATTTTCAAGGTATTCAGACTTGACAAATCATTGACACATCTGTGTTTATTATTCCCACTCGCTTACGCACAAAAAACTCTCGTAACCCTTATATAATTCTAAGAGCACATAAAAAAGAGCCAACCTTAGTGTAAGGATTGACTCTTGTTCTTTTACAATTAAACTTGTGCTTCCTCTAACTCTAGCACGTCTTCTTCACTTGTTGCATGGTAAGCAGCTAAAACGATTTCTTGAATTTTGTTACGCGTACCCGAGTTAATTGGGTGAGCAATATCACGGAATTCTCCATCTGGTGTTCGTTTGCTAGGCATAGCAACAAACAATCCTGTGTTCCCATCAATCACTCGAATATCATGAACAACGAATTCATCGTCTAGTGTGATGGAAGCGATTGCGCGCATTCGACCGTCCGTTTGTACACGGCGTAATCGTACATCTGTTACTTCCATTCTTTCACCACCTCTCATCTAAGATGTCCTCTTCATGAGAGTTTAAATTCAACAAAACTACAGAATCTCCTTCTATATATTCTATAAATTTTAAATATTTTTATTATTTGATAGTATTTACCTATATCAATAAATAAAAATCTCTTATTTATTAATATATTATTTATTATTTGAATGAATTTCATAATTCTTAAAATCAATAATATATGTCAACTTTTTATGAAATGAAGAAACCGTTCAGATGGCAAGCACCAAGAGTCGCCGCCTTCCACTCCAATTTTTGTGATTCTTCTAGCTATATAGGAAATTGACTACTTTTAATAAATAAAAGCGCCATCTTAATAGATAGCGCTTCATACATTATTTTACGAGAGCAATAACTTCGATTTCTACTTTTACATCCTTCGGTAAACGTGCTACCTCCACCGCTGAACGAGCTGGTTTATGATCTCCAAAGTGGGATGCATAGACTTCATTCATTGCGGCAAAATCATTCATATCTTTCATAAACACTGTCGTTTTCACAACATGATTTAGGGATGTGCCTGCTGCTGCAAGGACAGCCTTCAAATTTTCAAATACTTGATTCGTTTGTACGTCGATATCACCTTCCACTAATTCCCCTGCTGCTGTTAATGGGATTTGACCGGATGAGTAAAACATATTATTCACAATAATCCCCTGTGCATATGGTCCAATTGCTGCTGGTGCATTTGTAGTTGAAACTGCCTTCATATTATTATCTCTCCTTTGAAAAATAGTTACCTTCGCTTAATGCAATAGTACGATCCTTCTCGTTGACTTCATGAAGCTTGATTAATGAATAGTAATCGTCTACTAACGTTTCATCTGCATGCTCTGCCTCAACTAAAACGGCAATACCTGCTAGCTCACATTCAAATTCCTCTAGCAAGTTTTTCATACCGTTCATAGTTCCGCCAACCTTCATAAAGTCATCTGTAATTAATACGCGCTGTCCACTTTTCATGCTACGCTTTGATAACACCATCGTCTGAATACGACGTGAAGAGCCTGACACATAATTAATACTTACGGTAGAGCCTTCCGTTACTTTACTATCACGACGAACGACAACGACTGGTACATTTAGATGTCTTGCAATTGCATGAGCAATCGTGATCCCTTTAGTAGCAACCGTCATAATGACGTCAATTTGCTGCTCTGCAAAAACACTTGCAAACACTTTCCCGACACGATTCATTAATTCTGGATTCCCAAGTAAATCTGTCATAAATAAATAGCCACCGGGCAGTAAACGATCGGACTGGCCAAGCTCTTTAATAAGCTCTTTAATAATTTCTTTGACTTCCTGCTCCGACATTTTCGGGATATATTTTACCCCACCTGCCGCACCAGGAACTGTCATTAGCAACCCGATTCCTTTTTCCTCAAAAGTTTCTTTTACAATCGTTAAATCCTCACTAATTGATGATTTTGCAGAATTGTATAGATCTGAAAAATAAGTTAACGGGATCAGTTGATGTGGATGCTCAATTAAATAGTAAGTCATATCAACAAGGCGTTCACTGCGCTTCCATTTCATAAAACCCTCTCCCAAATCTGTTTGTAATCAATTACACCGAGGCATAATTGTATAATGAAGTTAAACACGAACTTTTATAACGTAAAGTACCATAAATTTACGTATTTAAGCAAGTGGATTTCGCTCTCCTAATAGGCGTACAACATATACTTCCTCGCAAAAACCGCGTAATCCGTTATAAATACGTGTTGTACGTGTTTCTGTATCCACTAATCCGAATACGGTTGGACCACTGCCACTCATAAGCACTGCATCTGCGCCAAATCGCTGCATATGTTCTTTTATCATCACCACTTCTGGATGCAATTTAAATGTTACAGATTCAAGAACATTCCCCAGCGATTGACAAAGTAGCTCATAATCCTCATTTTCGATAGCTTGTACCATTTGCTTTGTATTAGGGTGCTCAAGGCCATCCAGTTTCAAACCACCATAAACGTCAGCAGTTGATACACCTATTTTTGGCTTCGCTAATACGACCCAGCATGTTGGCGGTGGAGGTAATTCCTGAATCTTCTCACCCCGACCTGTAGCAAGCGCTGTTCCCCCGTAAACACAGAAGGATACATCCGAACCAATTTTCGCACCGAGCTCGGCCAATTCATCGAGGGATAAATTTAAGTTCCACATTTCATTTAAGCCACGTAACGTCGCTGCTGCATCACTGCTTCCACCTGCTAACCCTGCTGCAATCGGAATCTCTTTATCGATCTTTATGGAGACACCTTCCTTGATACCATATGTATCCTTGAGTAATTGCGCTGCCTGATAAGCAAAATTGCGCTCGTCGTCTGGTACAAAGCGATCTGCTGAAATAATTTTAATCAACCCGTCCCCGCGAGGTTCAAGACCAATACGATCTGCTAAATCTACTGTAGTCATTATCATTTCTACTTCATGAAAATTATCCTGACGTTTGTATAGTACATCTAATGTTAAATTAATTTTTGCGGGCGCCTTTACATAAAGCATGCCGTAATCCTCCCTCAACTGCGCTAGTCGCGAATATCATTGTCATTTATTTTACCATAGTAATGTTGGCACGATGTATGTAAACTCTACAAACTTTCGGATTAAATTAATGAAACCAAAAATAGCAGCCACGATTACTCGTGACTGCCGTGTTGTCAACCAGCTTTTGTTGTTTTTCGGTTTGCTTGCTGTTATTAACTTAAATCTCGTGAACCACACAATATTCGCCCACTTAGGACGATACTCAAATTAGCGCTGCCCTCGTTATTGAGTTTACGCTACTTTGATTTTGTGTTATCGCGTTGCATCAAGTCTCTTTCAGCCATTTCAATTGCACGCTTGACCATATTTCCGGCATCGCGGGATTTTATACCGCCCCAGCCTTCTTTCTCGACAACATCATAAAATCCGAGCTCCTTTGCAATCTCTTCCTTTAGACGACTCGACATGATCCCTTTTCTTGCCATGCAAATAGCCTCCTTAGAAAAGTCTGGCTGACGAAGATAGTATGCGCAAAGGATTCATACTCATGTCATGCGAATTTTTCCATCTTTTATTCTATTCAATACTAGGTGTCATCTGTTCCCTATAGCAAAAGCAATCTTGTGTATGATCATTAACCATCCCAACAGCCTGCATAAATGAATAGAGAATTGTGCTACCAACAAATTTAAACCCATCTTTCTTCAGCTGCTTGCTCATATTATCACTAATCACTGTAGTAGTAGGTACACCCTCTATAGTCGACCACTGATTCATAATGGGGTGATGATCAACAAAGCGCCAAAGATAATGAGAAAACGAGCCGTATTGTTCTTGAACACGTAGGAATGCTTGTGCATTCGTTCTAACACTAGCAATCTTTAATTTATTTCGTACAATACGGGCGTCCTGACTTAGCTCTATTAGCTTGTCTTCGGTATACAATACGATTTGGGATGGGTCAAAGCCATCGAACGCTTGTCGGTAGCCTTCTCTTTTTTGTAGGATTGTCCACCAGCTTAATCCAGCTTGTGCGCCTTCTAAGCATAGCATTTCAAATAATCGTTGATCATCATAGATAGGTACGCCCCACTCATCATCATGATACTGAACATATAAGGGCTCATTTAACTTAACCCATGCACATCTTTGCAAAACCCTCACCTCTTAAGGAAGACCTATTGTATGTTATAACAGGAAAATGAGAATGAAAAAGCACCCACCAGAGATGAGTGCCTTTCAAAAAATATAAATAAGTACTAGAAACTATTTCGCGACAGCAACTGTGTCGTCTAAAAAAGTAATCTCTACTGCTTCTGTCAAAATATCTGTGTAGCTGTAAGAAACACGCTTGCACGTATTTTCCTCTTGATTAAGTTCGATAACAAATACCGCACGATAAGTTTCGCTTAGTACGCCTTCGCACTCCACCATTTTCTTGCGACCTCCGTTTGCTCGTAATTGCAAACGTTTACCCAAATGACACTCTAACGACTTTTTAATGTCAGCTAACGTTTTTGGCATTTCGCATACACCTCACTATAAAGAAGTGTACCATATAAATAGTTATCAGTCAACAAAATAGAATATTTTATCACCAACTAAATATTTTCGTCAACTTATTTTTCGCAAAAAAAATTATTTTTTTTAATTTATACATAAACCGTTCAAATTCTTAACCCTTGTAAAAGTGCGGGTAAAGTGCATCTGCAAGCTTTCCAAACTCTTGAATCGTTAAGGTTTCACCACGGCGTGTTGGCTCAATCCCGCTGTTTTCTAATGCCTCTAAAATAAATGCTTTGTTTTTCTTGCCGTCGGGAAGCCCCGCCTGCAAATTATTCAGGATCGTTTTACGACGCTGTGCAAACGAAGCACGTGTGACTTCAAATAAGAAGTCTTCATCGATGACCTCTACTGGTGGCGTTTCATGTTTGATTAGGCGAATAACGGCCGAGTCCACATTTGGCTGCGGCATAAATACCGTCTTGGGTACTATCATTGCTATCTCAGCTGAGACATAATATTGTATCGCAATCGATAATGAGCCATATTCCTTCGTACCAGGCTTTGCCGTAATACGATCGGCTACTTCCTTCTGCATCATCACGACAAACCCACGTATTGGTAGACGGTCATTTAATAATTTCATTAGAATTGGTGTTGTCACGTAATATGGGAGATTGGCCACTACCATAATATCCTTTATGCCAGGCATTTCTTCCTCTATGACCTTTTCCACATCTGCCTTTAGTATATCTGAATGAACAATTTTTACATTATCATACGGACTTAGCGTATCCTCTAGCACGGGCAATAAGCGCTGGTCAATTTCAAATGACACAACCTTTTTGGCAGCACGTGCTAAATGCTCTGTTAACGCGCCAATACCAGGGCCTACTTCAATAGCTCCACTCTCAGCAGTCAAATTTGCATGGCTAACAATATTTCGTAAAATATTCGGGTCAATTAAAAAATTTTGCCCTAGGCTTTTTTTAAATGAAAAGCCGTACTTATTTAAAATTTCCTTTGTTCGAATTGGTGTTGCGATATCTTTATACATGTGCGTCCTCCTGATCTAACCACGCTACGGCCTCGCCAAATTGCTCCACTGTAATTTGAAACATCATTAGACGCTTATGTAGCTGCTTTCCGTTCGTCATTCCAATATTTAAATAATCACCTAAGCGGTTGCGGCGCTCCTTCGATTGCGGATGTCCAATAAGCTTGGCAAGTATTAAATCCTCTAAAGTAATTTGTTCCACTGTCTCCAAATTATTCGGCGTATAAACATTTTTTAAAGCTTCACGAACGTCTTCATCACAAGCATGCTCGATTCCTAAGCCTTTACCGTTTTTGGCAATGGTTTTTTCCTTTGCTAAAAACGCATGCTTTACCCCTGGCACCCTTTCTTCGATAATAGCTCGAATACGGCGACCGGGGTAATCTGGATCGGTAAATACTATAACACCGCGCTTGTTTTGCGCATGGGCGATTCGACGTAGCGTTTCCTCTGATATAGCTGACCCGTTCGTTTCGATTGTATCTGCTCGTACTGCACGTTTAATTGCCGTTGTATCATCCTTGCCTTCTACAACAATGATTTCTTTTATATCCAAAAACGCTCCTCTTTTCCGTCAACTTCTATTAGACCATTTTACCATAAAGGACTTCTTTCAGCCTGCTACAAAGAATTTTCTGATTCTTATGAGCATGATCGTTCGAACATAAAAAAGCCTTCCCGCCAGTCAAAACGGGAAAGCAATTCATTTTGGAAAATATATGTGAACTAATAAGCTTTTAGTTTAATACTTTAATGCGTACTTTTTTACGTCCCCAGCTGTAGGCTTGAGACTTTGTTTGTACTAGAATATCGATTTTGTTCCCTTTTATTGAACCACCTGTATCGCCGGCAATGGCATAGCCATACCCTTCAACCCAAACCTTGGAGCCAAGGGGAATCACGTTTGGGTCTACTGCGATTAATTTTAAATTAGGATTAGAGCGTAAATCAATACCTGTTGCAGATTTGCCTGAGCAACCATTACAATATGGCGTATAGGCTGTCGCTGTTACGTAAAACTCTTTTCCACCAGAAAGGGATGAGTTATTATCACGTGATACACTCGCTGTCAGCACTTTTGTACCTACAGCTACTACTTTTGTTGTTGGTTTCGTCATTACTTTTTCAGACTGTACTGTCTTCGAAATAACTTTACCATTCTCTTTTATTACTTCATACGTACGTTCTACCGTACCTTTTTTACCTTCTGTTACAACCTTCTCTTTTCCTTTTAACAACGAAGAATCTTTTTTCTTTTCAACTGCGAAATCCACTGATTCTTCCACTACATCGGTAACCTTTTCTACGCGAACA
The DNA here is from genome assembly GCF_036662795.1 of Lysinibacillus sp. 54212. Classification (NCBI taxonomy): domain Bacteria; kingdom Bacillati; phylum Bacillota; class Bacilli; order Caryophanales; family Bacillaceae; genus Lysinibacillus; species Lysinibacillus sp. 54212. The sequence goes on along the minus strand of NZ_JBAFWZ010000024.1, from coordinate 18,090 downwards.
ACTGCAATTTTATCGTTTGGAGTGATAACGTCCTCCATTGGTTTATCGACACGATCAAATTCGCCTATATTTATCTCTTGTTGTTTTAAAAAGTTAGCGACCGTAGTCGAAGTGGACCATACTTGTCTCTCTTCTAAGCCATCGACAAGCGTTAACTGAAACGCTTTTTGAATATCGATTTTGTTATCTGCTCCTACCTCTGTATCTAAGCTTATTGATAATGCATCATGCTCTGCTACTTCAATATTTGCTTCTTCCAAAATGTTCTTCACTAGTTTTTCAGTTGTCCAAATACTTGACTGTTTTCCATCAACTGAAATAAAAACTTCATTTGCCTGTTCCCATGAAATCGTCATTCCACTAACGATTTTGGTATCCAGTGAGGGTGATACTTTATCAAATTCTGATACGGTTATATCTTGAAGTGCTAATACTTCTTCTACCGTGTTTGCATGTGTTGCTATTTTTAGTTGCTCACCATTTGCATCGATAACAACTGATGTTTTCGTTCCCTGATAAAGAACGAACGAAATTACTGAAACAAACAGCACTAGTGAAATAATTCTTATTGCTGTTTGCTTACTCCTCAATGGACCAAAGAACAGATTTTTCATGGTGTCATTTGACATGAAAAAACGCCTCCTTAATACAAAGTTGGATTATACGGACTATATTTCATACTGTCAACCCTAATGCTTTCCCGAAAAAAATTGGTTCAAGTATGCAAATAGACCTAATCCTAGTGCTGGAGGCGTTTTGCTAACTATACATCCAATTTAAAAAATCGTTTTGCATTTTGTGTTGTTACCTTCGCTACTTCATCTAGTGGAATTTCCTTCAAGCGAGCAATTTCTTCCGCGACTAACGGTACGAGCGACGGCTCATTTCTCTTTCCCCTATAAGGATGGGGAGCTAAATATGGCGCGTCTGTTTCGATTAATAAATGTGAGAGCGGAATTTCTTTTGCTACTTCCTTTGGCTGCTTGGCATTTTTAAATGTTACCGGTCCACCAAGACTAATCATAAAATTCATCGCGATACATTCACGGGCTGTTTCTACACTTCCACCGAAGCAATGCATAATACCGCCTACAGAAGCTGCATTTTCTTCACGCAAAATGCGTACAACATCACCTGTTGCATCACGATTATGAATAATGATTGGTAAATTTAATTTTTGCGCTAGCCTAATTTGCTGACGGAACCAGTATTCCTGCACATCCTTTGGTGATTTATCCCAATAATAGTCTAATCCTGTTTCACCAATCCCGACTACTTTTGGATGTGCTGCGAGCTGTTCAATCCACTGTAATTCTGCTTCGGTACAATCGATTGCATCAACTGGATGCCAACCGATGACTGCATAAATAAATTCGTACTGATCCACTAGCTGCATGGCACGTTGAATCGTTTTTCGATCAAAGCCAATCACAACCATCTTTTCTACATTCGCGGCTAAAGCGCGATCAATTACTTGTTGTAAGTCTTCATCGTACTGATCTGCATTTAAATGCACATGTGTATCGATAAAAGTTATCATCTGAGATTCTCCTAACGCTTATTGTATTCGATTCTTTTATGTCTTAGTTTTCAGAAAGATTTCAATTTCATTACATAAACCAAAGATATATGACATATTATTTAGCTATGTATAGGTCACTAGTCCTTTTTCCTTCTCATAATTACATAATATGGACATTTATATTATTGTAATATATTTTATTGGCAATAATAATTAATATTGGTTTCAAAATAAAGAGCCTGTTGAACTTCCAATTGTTCAAACAGGCTCCTTTCCATCATTTATTTTACTTGCGCACCGTTTGCAAGCTTTGGATCTACTGTCGCTAGAGTTAGTACACCATCGTGGGAACCTGCTAAAATCATCCCTTGTGATAATTCTCCGCGTAGCTTCACTGGCTTTAAATTTGCCACAACAATTACCTTTTGGCCAACAAGCTCCTCGGGCTTATAATGTTCCGCAATTCCTGATACTACTTGTCGTTGCTCATAGCCTAAATCCACTTGTAGCTTCAGAAGCTTGTTTGCTTTTGGTACTGGCTCACACGCTGTAACGGTTGCAACACGAAGATCGACCTTCATGAAATCATCGATAGAAATCTCCTCTGTATCTGGTGCTTCAACGGCTTCTTTAACCGATTCTTGCTGTGAAGTTTGTACAGAAGCTCTCATTTGATCGCGAATATAGTCAATTTCCAACTCCGATTCTAGTCTCGGGAAGATCGGAACTCCTTTTTCAACTACTTTTATGTTTTGCGGGATAACATTTCCGAAGGCTGTAATAGTTTCCCATGCTAATAAATCTTCACCTAAACCTAGTTGTTCCACAATACGTTTTGGTGTTGAAGTCATAAATGGTTGTAACATAACTGCAATATGACGTAAGCTTTCGGCTAAATTCGCCATAACCGATGCCAATTTCGGACGATCCTCCTCCTCTTTCGCTAAAACCCATGGAGAAGTCTCATCAATATATTTATTTGTTCGAGAAATCAGTGACCATAGCTCAGCTAACACGATACTAAATTGCATTTTTTCCATACTTTCTTCATATTTAATACGTGTTTGCTCGGCATGTGCTTTTAACGCATCGTCAAAATCCGTTTTTTGTAAATTTTCTGTCGGAATAACGCCGTCGAAATATTTATTCATCATCGACACTGTACGATTTAAAAGATTCCCTAAATCATTTGCCAAATCAAAATTTGTACGCTCTACAAAAGACTCTGGCGAGAACACGCCATCCGATCCAAATGGTAGCTCACGAAGTAGGAAATATCGAGTTGCGTCTAACCCGTAACGCTCTACAAGCATTTCTGGATACACAACATTGCCCTTTGACTTGGACATTTTTCCGTCCTTCATCATAATGAAGCCATGTGCAAATACTTTTTTCGGTAACGGTAAATCTAATGCCATTAAGAAAATCGGCCAATAAATTGTATGGAAGCGCACAATATCCTTTCCTACAACATGAACATCCGCCGGCCAGAATTTATTAAATAGCTCCTCGTTGTCCGTGCCGTAGCCTAGTGCTGTAATATAGTTTGATAATGCATCTACCCATACATAAATAACATGCTTTGGATCACCTGGTACTTTAATTCCCCAATCGAATGAAGTACGTGAAACTGATAAATCCTCTAAGCCCGGCTTAATGAAGTTATTAATCATCTCATTTTTGCGTGACTCAGGCTCAATAAACTCTACATTTTCTTCGTAATATTGTAGTAATCGATCCGCATATTTTTTCATATTAAAGAAGTAGGACTCTTCTTTTACAGTTTGCACAGCTCGATTACAATCTGGGCACTTTCCATCAACTAGTTGTGTCTCAGTATAATAAGACTCACATGGTACGCAATAAAGACCCTCGTATTCGCCTTTATAAATATCGCCATTGTCTAGGAATTTTTTGAAGATCTTCTCCACACTTTGCTTATGTCGTTCTTGGGTAGTTTGGATAAAATCATCATAAGATATGTCCATCAAAGACCATAATTTTTTCGCTGCATCGGCAATTTCATTTACGTAATCCTGTGGATGCTTTTCTACTTCCGCTGCTTTTTCTTGAATTTTTTGCCCGTGTTCATCCATACCCGTTAAAAAACGTACATCAAAGCCACGAAGACGTTTGTATCGTGCAATTGCATCCGATGCCACTGTTGTATACGCTGTCCCGATATGGAACTTACCACTCGGGTAATAAATAGGTGTCGTTATATAGAATGTTTTTTGTTCGCTCACTAGAACTGCCTCCAATTGTTTCACAGTATAGTACCTATTCTAACGAAGTACGAATTTCGTTTCAACGAAAGATTATTCTCTGACAATTTTGTCGAATAATAACCACGTCAATAATTGAGAATTCTTTAAACCTTTTAGGCTACTAATTATTTTAAATGATAAAAATCTAAACTATATCAGACTATACTCACGGATTTTAACAAAAAAATTCGCTTTATTTGAGAATTAACAGTGCTAATTTATTGACGTTTATGGCATTACTTGGTATGATTCATATTAGACAAGGATTTGATGTCGAATTTTGACGAATTATAATAACAAAATATTAGGAGGAACCATTGTCATGAAATCAACAGGTATCGTTCGTAAAGTCGATGAATTAGGTCGTGTAGTTATCCCTATCGAGCTTCGTCGTACACTAGGCATTGCAGAAAAAGATGCATTAGAAATTTACGTTGATGATGATAAAATCATTCTGAAGAAATATATGCCAAACATGACTTGTGCTGTAACAGGTGAAGTTTCTGATGATAACTTCCGTCTTGCTGGGGGCAAATTAATTTTAAGCCCAGAAGGTGCGGAAATTTTAGTAAATGAAATTCAAAACAACTTAAAAAAATAAGTTGTTCACTCTTTAAAGTACGATCAAAAATAAAAAATCAAGAATGCCTACAACATGCACTCTTGATTTAATAAAGGGCAGTCAAAAATCTACTGTAGACTTTTGATTGCCCTTTTTGTTGTATTATTTTATTTTCGTGTGCAGCATGCCACTAAATGCTTTATTTTGGACCATTACCTTTAATAAAAAGAATCCTAAAATGGCGCCAGCAAAAGAACTCATCATAAATGCTGGGATAAAGCCAAATAATGTAGCCTTCTGTCCTAATAGCAATGTTGCAATTGGATAAGCTGCCAATGCACCTAAAATACCTGTTCCAACTACTTCACCAACAGCGGCATAGCCTAGCTTCTTTGTTTTTTGATAAAGAACGGCTGCAAGGAAGGCACCGAGCATGCTACCCGGGTAGGCAAAGATGGAACCTGTTCCTAACAGGTTTCGCATCGTTGAAGTAAGAAATGCCCCCATCACTGCATACCAAGGTCCAAGCAAAACCGCAGACAGTACATTCACAAAATGCTGTATAGGAAAGATTTTTGCAAAGCCTACCGGAATATAGACTGCACTGCTTGATGCAGTGGTAATCGCTGCAAGAATGGCTGTATACGTTAGCTTTCTTGTTTGATTCATATTACGTACTCCTCTTCCCATCGTTATTCCGAAACAACATTTTGTACAAACTGTTCCGGATCAACCTTCGTCTCGATTACGCCAGCTTCATATAGCCAATCCGCCACTTTCTTCCAGCTCTCTTCCTCTTGATGCCCAAATGGAACCCCTTCATCCTCCATTAATGGTAGAAGAATTTTTAAGCTCTCTGTCTCCACTTCTTTATCTAATGCCGAGTCCCCATTTTCATTCGCTAATAAGATTTGCAATCCTTCTTCCGGATTTTCCTTTACAAACTCTTGCCCCTTTGTAACAGCCTTCCAAAAGTTCTCAATCGAAGCTTTTTTCTTATCCAATGTATCTTCACCAGTCACGATAACAAGCTCGTAATTATCCGGTACACCGTAATCATCTAATTTGAAAGCTTCCATTTCGTAGCCTTCTTTATTTAGTAGCACTAATTCGTGGTTAATATAGCCGCCACCGATTGCATCTACCTTATCCGTTGCAACCGCAGGAATTAAATCCCATCCTACATCCGTCATCTTCACTTTGCTAAAATCTCCACCATCATGCTCGACCATCGTCTTTATGACCGCTTCTGTTATTATGGTAGATGGATAGCCCACACTTTTACCTTCTAAATCCTTTGGTGAATCGATTCCTGCTTCTTTTTTCATCATAATAGAGTCAAGAGAATGGCGAACGTAGGCTGCAACCGACACGACCGGGATTCCCTCTGCTCTTGATTGTACAACCTGACTTTGGTAGCTAATCGCTAAATCGACCTTCCCTGTCGCCGCAAGCTTTAGCGGGTCATTTGTATCTGCAGGCATTTGAATTTCAACATCTAAGCCTTGCTCCTCAAAATAGCCTTTTTCTTTCGCTACATATAATGCAGAATGTACTGCGTTTGGATACCAATCAAGCATGATCGTGATTTTTTCTAATTCCGCTTCCCCTTTTTCGGATGACTTTTTTTCATCACTACAGCCCACCAGCATTACGGCAAGTAGCAGGAATACAACGGTAATTTTCCAATTTTTCATGTTATCTTCCACCTCTAATTTTCATATTTCCATTTTCGAAGAACGATTCGCTCAATCCATGCGGCGAGCGCAAACAGTAGGATCCCTACAAGGGTTAATATCGTAATCGCCGCAAATACACCTTCTGCATTCAAATTCCCAGACATTCTCCGGCTATAATAACCTAATCCCTCACTTGCACCTAACCATTCCCCAATGGTCGCACCGACTAATGCAAATACGATGGCCATTTTAAAGCCTGAGAAAAATGAGGGTAGTGCCATTGGAATATGTAGCTTTAGAAATATTTGCTTGCGGGATGCCCCCATTGAACGAAATAGTTCTATATAATCTTTATCACAGGCTCTTAAACCATCATAGGTGCTCACCACAATAGGGAAAAATGAGATGAGAACCGTCACCGCCACCTTACTCCAAATAGAATAACCAAACCACAGCACAAAAATGGGCGATAGTGCAATGATCGGAATCATTTGTGAAATGATGACAGCTGGGTACATTACTTTTTCTATAGGTTTAAAGCAGAACATCCCTATAGCGAGTGACACTCCTAAAATGACCGTTATCGAAAAGCCAACGAAAAACTCGATTCCAGTTGCCTTTAAATGCTCCAAAAAGAGGACTCTCCAGTTGTCGATAATCGTTTGCAACACCCCTGTTGGTGCAGGAATAATAAAGCTTGGCACCATTCCTTGCCTCACTAGCACTTCTAGCACAACAAGTGCTGTTGCAAAAAACAGTAGGAATAAATAGTATTGTTGTAACCAACTTTTAATACGTTTCACTAGAAATCTTCCTTTCTAGTGTTCTTCTTAAAGCTATAACCTCATCCGAATAGATCATTTCGTTGGCACGTGGTCGTGGCAAATCGACGATCACTTCTTCTACGGTGTTATTTTGATGCAATATTAATATGCGATCACTTAATACAATGGCTTCCTCTAAATCATGGGTAATAAAGAGGACGGTTTTCTTTAATTGCTGCCACATGGACAATAACCAGGCTTGCATTTCTTTTTTTGTAAAAGCGTCTAGTGCGCCAAAAGGTTCGTCGAGTAATAGCACATCTTTACCAGTGAGGAGCGCTCTTAAAAAAGCCGCGCGTTGTCTCATTCCGCCTGATAATTCCTTTGGATACGCATGTACATAGTCCTTTAAGCCAACCCGTTCGATCCAGGCTAGGGCTTCCTCTTTTGTTAACGTTACATCCTTTTGAATTTCTGCTGCGATCATGACATTTTGTAGGATCGTACGCCAAGGTAGCAATAAATCCTTTTGTGGCATAAAACCCACATCACCTGGAGCTGCTTGGCGATTGTGAATGATTATATGCCCATCATCCGGTGTCAGAAGACCCGTCATCAGTTTAAAAATTGTGCTTTTTCCTGTACCGCTTCTACCGATGATTGAAACAAATTCCCCCTGCTTAATTTCCATATTTAAATTAGAGATAACAGGAGAAGCATGACGTTCAAAAGCATAGGTCACATTTTGTAGGCTAACTACCATTTCTTTCTCACCTTCTCAAATGAACTAAATCGGCCAATCCTGTTTATGATAGTTCATGTCCCAGAATAAATACTCGTACTTTGAAGTAATTTGGAAATGCTTTTCTAATTGAGCGAGCTCCCGTTCTGGCTTTCCATCTGCTAATTCGTTCATTACATCGATCAGCCACTTGGCTCCATTGCCAAACTCCTCTGAATCGTATGTTTCTATCCACTTGGCATACGGATTATTTTCTAGATTATGACCGTATTGTGCTCTTAACAGCTTGCCAATTTCCCAATAATCCCACGCACAAGGCAATAAGCAGGCCACTACTTCAGCTAAGCTACCACTTTGCGCAGCATTTAACATATAATTCGTATAAGCTAAATTCACAGGCGTCGGCTTTGTCGCCTCGAGCTCCTCTGAGGTAATACCGAATTCAGCGGCGAATTGACGATGCAGATCCATTTCAAAATGTAGCGTGTCATTTAAAATAGCTGCAAATTTCCCCATCATGTCTAAATCTGTAGATTTGACAGATGCAATCGCAAATAGCTTTGCATAATCAATTAAATACACATAATCCTGCTTCATATATTGGATAAATTTATCCTTATCGAGTGTCCCATTTCCTAGTTCCTGCACAAATGGATGGGTATGATTCGCCTCCCAAATAGGCTGCACATTTCTAAAGAGTCGATCTGTAAATTTTTCTGTTGTCACATTCATCCCTGCTTCCTCCTTTTTACTAACAAGCACTTCCCTGATTCAGAAAAGCTCAAGCGCCCTATTTAGCCACAACAAGCGCTGGAGCTAGACACTGCTCCATCTCCAAGATTTTATACTTTCTTACTCTTAAATAAAAACCACTCCCTAATAATCGGAAGTGGTTTCGTGGCATAGTCGTATAATGATACGCTCGAAACTACTTCCCTACGCTAGCGTTAACTAGATCAGGTTCGAAGGGTTCTTCTCAGCCAATGGCGCCCCTAGCAGTCCTACAAAATATTCGGTTTTTTTAACTAATAAATGGTCATTCACTATAACTTGGTATTGATTTCCGTTGCGCCAGCGTGCTTTCCTGGGGGCGTCCGATGAGCCGCTTCACTCACTTCGCTCGCTCCAGGGTCTCATCTGTGACGCTAAGCTAATCCCCAAGGAGTCACGCTGGCTCCACTCCAATCAACAAACGCTTTATTCATCATGTGATCAACAGAGCATAGCTTCCCGTTGGAATGGAAAATATTGTCTGAGACGAAAACGAAACGGCAGTCATAATGCCTTCGTGACCAACATCGTGTTGGGCCAAGGAAACTGAAGTCACATGATTAAACCCTTACTAACAAGTTCCTTACAAATAAAAAACCCACTCTTTTTAGAGAGTGGGGAATGTACACGTAACAATCAACATACCTCACTTCCCTACGCTAGCCTTAACTAGATCAGGTTCAAAGGGTTCTTCTCAGCCAATGGCGCCCCTAGTGCTATTATTTGTATTTATTTTTATCATAACATGACTTACAATTTGTGCAAGTGATTTTATGGAAAAGATATTTTCCCCTCCAATTATTCCATGTCTCTATTCTTGCTCACGGTGATAGTCATTATATACATCTCGTTTTGATAGGCCGCGCAATTTTGCTACTTCCTTAATCGCATCCTTTGAATTAACATTCGTTTCTTCTATTATATAGTCCACATGCTGCTGTAGCGTCATCGAAGACCAATCATGGGCTTCTTCTTCTACCTCACCGGACAGATTGCCTTCCAGTACAATACAAAATTCGCCACGAATTTCATTTTCCGATGCCCAAACTATCGCCTCTTCCACTGTCCCGCGTAAAAACTCTTCAAATTTCTTTGTTAATTCCCGCGCTAAGGTGATTCGTCGATTCCCAAGTACTAATTCGATATCCTTTAGTGTATCCTTCAAACGGTGAGGCGCCTCATAAAATAACAGCGTCTCCTCTCGTTTTGCTACCTTTTCTAGCTGTGCACGACGTTCCTTTTTTTGACGGTTTAAAAACCCAAAGAAATAAAATGGCTGGGGAACGATCCCCGAGGCAATTAATGCAGTTAGTGCAGCATTAGCACCTGGAATTGGTACAACTGCAAAATCCTCTTCAATTGCCTTTTGAACAATATCCGCTCCCGGATCAGAAATACAAGGTAGCCCTGCATCGCTAACAAGTGCTACCGATTTCCCTTCTCGTAAATAACCGAGTAGCTTTTCCCCACCAACTTCAATATTATGCTCATGATAGCTAACAAGCTGTGTTTGAATCTCAAAGTAATTGCAAAGCTTTTTTGTATTACGTGTATCCTCTGCAGCAATCACATCAACTTCCTTCAATATACGTAATGCTCGTACGGTCATATCCTCTAAATTGCCTATCGGTGTCGCAACTAAATACAGACACGCCCCCGCTTCATGCTGGCTACTCTTTTGTGCTTTCACAGCTAGCCCTCCCTATATACTGCTCTTTTTTTTCACGTGTAAATTGTTTAAATGCATATTCCATACGCATCGCTTCTTGTTTTGATTCGAATATTTCATAATGGATGCACGTTACAGGCAGCCGAGCACGCGTATACTTTGCGCCTTTTCCGGCATTATGTGCAGCTAATCGTTTTTCCAAATTATTTGTATATCCAGCATAAAACGAGTCGTCTCGACACTCTACTACATAAAAATAATGCTTACTCTTTTCCATAAAGCATAGCGCTCACTTCTGCCGTATATTCATTATGCTCATCGTATACAAATAAAGGCGGCAATATTTTCAAACCTGGCTTTCCATCCTTAATTCCTTCAATAAGTAAGGTATTTGCTTCTTTTCCATGCTTCGGATAAATTAGCCTCATACGCTTTGGCTCTAAACGATTAGCACGCATTGCTGTTACGATATCAAGTAGTCGCTCCGGACGATGGACAAATGCAGCCTTTCCACCTTGCTTTAATAGACGACTTGTTGAATAAATTGCTTCGTCTAGTGTTAAATGGATTTCGTGCCGAGCAATCGCATAGTGCTCACTTACATTTTTATCACTTAGTTCATGTGCTAAAAAATAAGGTGGGTTGCATGTCACAGCATCATATTTTTCTATACCTAATGTATCCGGTGCAGCCTTTACATCCCCGAGCTTCATTTCGATTCTCTCAGTTAGTTTATTATAAGCAACACTTCGACACGCCATATCATAAAGGCGAGGCTGGATTTCGACACCGATAATTTTAGCCTTAGTGCGTGCACTGAGGAAAAGAGGGATAACTCCATTCCCCGAACATAAATCGACAACACTCCCACGCTTTGGCACACTCACAAAGCGAGAAAGCAGCACTGCATCTAACGAAAAAGAAAAGACTGATGGACTCTGAATAATACGCAAATCCTCTGCTAATAAATAATCCAGACGTTCATCGTCCTTTAACCACTCACTCATAAATACCTCCTACTACAAAAACACGCATTCCATTATGTGTAATTTTAGCCCTATCTTCTGGCCCTTGCTGTCTATTTCTCGGGCTTCCTACTCAGACTAATTTTATCTCTTTATTTCGTAAAGAAAAGACTGACCTCCTCTACGGAAGCAGCCTTTATCTTAACCATTTTGTTTATTTAAAAACGATAGACAGAACAAGCAATCCTCACCTTTACGTGAGCTTCCAAAATGAACATGACATACATGGAACCCTTCATGATAAAGGCGAGCCAGATTATCATAGCCTTCGCCGATATCTAACGTATCTTCCTTCTTTTGTTCAAAATCCACTGAATGTGTGGCAGTTTCATTAGACAAAAGCGCTTCTAAACGCGTTCTCAGATGAAGGTTTTCCGTTTGAAGTGTCTGATGTTCCTCCATCATATGCGCAACAAACTTTTTTAAAGCGACAAACTGTTGCTGCATCGATTCGAGTTGCTGTTCGAACTCCATAACAGTATCTAAAAAATTACGGTCCTTCACTCAAGCCACCCCATTAAGTTTCTATCTATATAAGATTTTTTTCGCATTGTAATAGTTCTTCCAACGAATATTCCACCGTGCGCTCCTGCTCCTGTAAATAAACCTGAATTAAACGCTCTAATACATTTAACCCAACTACTTTCCCATTACCATCTGGTGTCCTTGTTAAATCACCGATATCAGGCATGCCCTCTTTTGCAATTTCGTAATCATCATTTTCATATTTTAAACAGCACATTAATCGACCACAGAGACCCGAAATTTTCGTCGGATTTAACGATAAATTTTGGTCTTTTGCCATTTTAATAGATACGGGATCAAAATCACCTAAAAACGTAGAGCAACAAAGCATTCGGCCACAAGGACCAATACCACCTAGTAGCTTCGCCTCGTCGCGTACACCGATTTGGCGTAGTTCAATTCGCGTACGAAAAACAGAGGCTAAATCCTTTACAAGCTCCCTGAAATCGACACGACCCTCCGCTGTAAAATAGAAAATAATTTTATTGCGATCAAACGTATATTCTACGTCCACTAGCTTCATATCTAAGCTATGCTCAATAATTTTAGTATTCGCAAGCTCATAGGCACGTCTGGATTCCTTTAAATTTTCATCAACCTGCATCCGATCTCGCTCATCAGCCGGACGAACGACTTGCTTAAGTGGTAACACAACATCGTTTTCCTCCACCTGTCGAATCGGTACAACAACTTTTCCATACTCGATACCGCGTGCTGTTTCAACAATAACATACTGATCAACATCGAGTATGTACGCGGCTGGATCAAAATAATATATTTTACCCGCTCGTTTAAAGCGGACTCCGACTACATTATACAATTGTATACCCCTCCTGCAAATTAAGCATTAGCTGCTCCATTAATAACGCCCGGTTCATATTGCGCTGCAGGTTTGCTCTGGCCTGTAAAACAGCTTGCATTTGCGTTGATAAACGCTCATACGTCGTTTGCAGTGCAATTTCCTTAAACATCTGAAGCATATCCGGATAAGTACAAGCAGCTTCGGGATTGGCTTTTATCGCAACAATATCACGATAAGCAAATAGCAGTAAATCTAATGCTTGCTCCATTTCACTTTTTTCTTTAAATGAGGGAAGCCAATCTTCATGTACAATGAGTAATGCTTCATGTACATTCTTTCTCACAATCTCTACTAATTTTAACACTGTTTTTCTTGCATGTACAAACCGCTCTTCACCTGCTAATGAAATGGCCGTTTCCAAATCGTTTGTCATCATACTTACTGTTGACGCCATTGAATGTGTCACGCCATTCTCTATTAAACGTTGCATCAAAATATTTTTAGGTATTGTTGAAAATTTTATATGCTGACAGCGTGAGCGAATTGTGGGTAAGATTCCTTGAATTTGCTCTGTTAGAAGTATGGCTGTTACTTCACCGTCAGGCTCCTCCAAAAATTTTAGTAGCATATTAGCAGAAGCGGTATTTAATTTATCTGCGTGATGAAGCACATAAATTTTCCGCCCGCTCTCTACACCTGTCATAGCCATTTCAGATATAAGGTCACGTATTTGATCGATTTTAATGAATTGTCCGTCAGGCTCTACTTGTTGAATATTAGGATGATTTCCCGATTCAACTCGTCTGCAATTTCGACATGTTTCACATGGAACATTTTTTGTCGAATTTTCGCATAACAAAAGCTTCACAAAAAACGTCATAACCTCTCGCTTGCCTGTCCCCTTTTCACCCTCAAATATATAGGCATGTGCCATTCTATTTTTTTCATAAATTGTTTGAAGCTGCTTAATGACTGTAGGCTGTAGCATGTTCAGCTCGTCCACTTGTCGTACCATTTGTTCCACCTTTTTATTTTGACGTCCTAATTAGGAACGCTTCCTTAGAAAAGCGCTAGCGCCCTGCTTAGCCCCGACAGCTGCTTGCAGACCCGAATCGAAAGCATATTTTCCGCTCTCGACCGAGGAACTGGGCGCTGGAGCTAGACATTGCTCGCACTCTAAAAATTATTATTTTCTTTTTAGAAAAAACCCGTGTCCAACACACGATATAAGACACGGGCTTTACATATATAGGTTAATTAATAAGCCTTTTATTTCACCTATTTTATCTAATAAATCAATTGTTTCTTTTTCTTCATCTAGAATATCTTGAGCTAATTCAACAAGGCGTTCATCGATTGTATCGACAATTTTTAGTCGTCTACCTTCACCAAAACGATTCCATGTATGAGATTGCTTCATTTCTAAACCATGCTCAACTGCTTCTTGTAAAAAACGTTTCACAAGCATTTTAAAACGGGTTAACTCCCGAAGACTTCGATTTCTTGCAACTCGATCTCCTGCTGCTGAAATATCCCCTAATAATCGAGTTAACTGCTCTGTTTGCATTTTTGAGCCTTGCTTCACAACCATATCTCCAAAACGATTGCCATTTTGGTTGGCTGGTTTTAATTCATTCCGGTTTTGAAAGCCGACTCGTAAATCTTGATTAATTTTCAACGGCTATCCACCTCCAAGTTAAAAATGGTGGAACTGTTCAATCGGTAATACGAATACTGTCGCTCCGCCAACTTCCACTTCTACAGGATATGGGATGTAGGAATCTGCATTACCACCCATCGGTGATACAGGGGCTACCAATTGTTCGCGTGCACGACAATTATCTCTAATAATGTCTAGCAATTTCGGAATACGCTCATCCTCGACACCAATTAAAAACGTTGTATTACCTGAACGTAAAAAACCGCCTGTACTCGCTAATTTTGTAGCGCGAAAATTATTTTTAGTTAGCGCATTCGACAAGCGATTACTATCTTGATCCTGAACAACTGCAATGACTAATTTCATTCGCACTCACCCTTTCGCCTGAATAGGTGCTACCATTATATCATAATTTGGTAGCTCACTTCATTTACTTTTACCCTAGTAACTTATATAAAATCTTCCACACATCATTTACGACCGACTCAATCTGTTGATCGGCGTTGATAATATGGATTCTCTTCTGATTCTGCTTAGCAATTTGTAAATAACCGGCCCTTACTTGTTCATGAAAGGCCAAGCTTTCCGCATCTAAACGATTGATCTCATCTGAACGATTCGCTGCTATCCGGGCAAGACCGATAGATGGCTCCAAATCGAATAAAATCGTTGCATCCGGCAGCCGTTTTCCAATGGCAAATTCATTAATCGCAAGTACTTCCTCCACACCTAACCCACGGGCGATTCCCTGATAAACAAGTGAAGAATCAATAAAGCGATCACATAAAACTGTTTTTCCTGCCTCTAGTGCTGGCTTTACTTTTTCGAAATAATGCTGACTACGTGCAGCAGCATATAGAAGTGCCTCTGTATGATTGTCCATCGTTGTATGAGCTGGATTTAAAATGATTTCTCGAATTTTCTCGGCAATTTCAATACCACCAGGCTCACGAGTAGCCATTACTTCTATATTATGCTGCTGTAATTGTTCTACCACTTGCTTTAGCACTGACGTTTTCCCTGCCCCATCTGGCCCTTCAAACGTAATAAATAAATTTCTTACCATTGTTTATATTCCTCCAACTATTGCTTTATGACTCTGATGAGCTTTTCAGTTAACCGGTGCTCTCCTTGAAATGCTGCACGGCTGACTAGTAGCTCCTCAAGTCTACTCAAATTTGCCACTGTTATTTTTTCTCCAGGGACAAACAATGGAATTCCTGGTGGGTACGGAATTAGCATACTTGCTGATATTCGTCCAATTGCTCGCATATATGGGACCCATTCCTTCTCCATCGCTAACAGCTCATCCGATGTTACTTCTGGTGTCGTTATGGCCTTCATCTCATACGGCTCTTCTATATAACTGCCTGCAGTGCCTGGCTGCTTTTTGAGCTCTGCTACAGCTTCCTTTATTCGAATACGCATGTCTGCAAAAGGATAGCTTTCACCATGCTTTAATAGTGGTAATATGAACAGAACCTGCGCTGCATCCGCAAGCTCCACATACAAATTCTTTGATTCTAATGCATCCTTTAACTCTATACCTGTATACCCCGGTAATCGGAGCAAGAGCTTTAAAGGATCATCAACTTGAATTACCTCTAGGCCCCGAATCGACTGCAATGCTTCTACCCATTGTTCACGCTTTTCTAAGCAATATACTGCATCACTTTCCATATATGTACTTATATAATGCCTTGCATCATCCAATGATGCGAGTAATAAATAGGAAGGGCTGCTTGATTGAAGCATCCTCAAATAGTGATTTATTTTTGTTGTTGATACAAGCTCTGATTTCACGTGTAAAAATGATGCCATTGTCATTGCCGGTAAGGTTTTGTGGGCCGATTGCACAACAACATCTGCCCCTAACTCAAGCGCTGAAGCTGGAAACTTGGCACTAGCTGTAAAATGTGCGCCATGTGCCTCATCAACTAACACGGGAATCCGTTGAGCATGACATAATTTAATTTGTTCCTTTAAGTCTTCTGCAATTATCCCATAATAAGTTGGATATGTTAACACAGCCGCCTTTGCTTCTGGATGTAAAGCTAGTGCCTCACTTAATACAGGAGCTGACACAGTTGTTGCTGTCTTTGTTCTTATATCCCAATTTGGTGTTAAATATACTGCCTTCGCACCAACGAGCTCTATTGCATGAAATACCGATTTATGAGCATTTCGCTGCACAAGTATCGTGTCGCCTCGCTTACAAGTAGCATAAATCATCGCTAAATTCCCAACGGTTGAGCCGTTTACGAGGAAGTAGCTTTTATCTGCTCCATATGTATTCGCTAATAGTTGCTCCGCCTCCGCAATGGCCTCTTCAGGATGGTGAAAGTCATCTAGTCCTGTAAGCTCTGTCACATCATATGAAAGCGCCTTTTTTATTTCATTTGGTAAAGATGAAATACGACCATTCTTATGTCCAGGTACATGTAATGATAGCGGCTGCTTTTCAACAAATTGATAGAGCGCCTCCACTAAAGGTCTTTCCTTTTTCATGTTTTCCACTCCGTTCATTAAACTTCCTTCATTATACGACATGAACTAATGATTGCGCGCTATTTGCTGATAGTGTTCATACTTTAGCATCGATTATTGCTCATTGCTGGAGTAAATTAAAAAGCATCGCAAGCAGTTTCACCCTTGCGATGCTCTATTAGACTGATGTTATGCAACTAATTTCAAGCCAATTGCACTACTTAAAATAATTGCGATAAATAAAATTCGTTTCCATTCCTTCGATTCTCCATACAATAGCATGCCCATAATGGCACCTCCAGAAGCACCAATTCCTGTCCAAATGGCATATGCCACACCCATAGGTAAAGTTTTCATCGCAAAAGCAAGTAATAAAAAACTAGCAGTAAAACCAATAATTAATTGTAATAGATTTTGCCAGCTTCTTTTTGCGTTTAGCTTATTCATCATCATCACACCGTACATTTCACAAAGCCCAGCTAGTATTAGTGCAATCCAAGCCATATTAATCTTCCTCTACTTTCACTTCATTTGTTACAAGCTTTAAACCAATTACACCGATTAGCAATGTACTTACTAGCATCAACTTCATAAAGCGAATTGGCTCCCCAAAGAATAGTATTTCAGCAAGTATTGTACCGGCTGTGCCTAATCCTACAAAGACCGCATAAACAGTGCCTACTGGCAATTTAGCACTAGCACCGATCATAAACGTAAAACTAATAATGATTGCAATTAACGTAACAATCCATTCCCATACCGAAGTAGCATGCTTTAGCCCTATTACCCATATTACCTCGAAAAATGAAGCAATAAATACAATCACCCAATTTCTATTCATATCCGTACTCTCCTTTTCTTCCACTAAAAAAGCCTAGAAGTATACTGTTATACAGTATCTCCCAGGCTTTTATCCTTCCGTGTCACAACGATTGCTGCGGGCTCTCTCTCGGACCAGACTAGCGCTTATCGCCACGGAACCCTAGAAAACCTTCTTATATATTTAGTGAAATTATAATCAATATCACATGAAAACTCAATTGATTTCATTTTATGAGTTTATTTTAATTAGTGGATTTTCTAACAATAACGCTTCGATAAAATGCCTTCTATCCTTTGGCGATACTTGTATTGTTTCGTATGTATTATAATTAATTTCAATTCTTTTCATAGAAAGTGCTGGTGCTACAAATGGATTCGTAGTATAACGAATTGATTGTATATGCTGAATGCTTATAGTCCTTTTGATTGGGCCATATGAAGTTTTCAGCTGATTATTTTCAATACTATAGCCTGTATCAAACCAAATCCATACTACAAAACAAATGATTATCACTGAAACAATTAGTCCTATAACATCGATTTGAATCACTACTGACAAACAGAATACCCACAATAATACCCCAACTAAAGACCAAATTAGAATACCCAACCACCAATCTCTTTTCGATGGAAATATCATAATTCTAACTCCTATCATTCATCATTAGTTTTCAAGCTGTTTAGTTAAAAAGAAAAAAGCCTGAGAAAATTCTCAAACTTTTGTTTGTGCCTAGCGACGTCCTACTCTCACAGGGGGAAGCCCCCAACTACCATCGGCGCTAAAGAGCTTAAC
>NZ_JBAFWZ010000023.1:0-56724 GCF_036662795.1 Lysinibacillus sp. 54212 | reverse complement strand
AGGGCTTTTTTTATTTCAAGTCCCCGAAAATCCTTATAACAGGAATGCTTATTTATATATAAGTTGTATGTCAAACCTGCCGAATAGCGATTCTAGCGATAAAAAAACGGTATAGTTTTTTAGTTTTGTTAAAAATATTAGGCGGGGTAGATTTTGTTTTTAAAAGAAATAAATATACATCATTTCCGTGGACCTCTAGACAGATAGACATTACTCAGCAACATGTGGTTTAGGATGGTTTAATGAGATAATTGATCCATTTCAAGCTATAATCCAGCGTAATTTCAAAGCTAGCCGCAATTTTTTTTTAGTAAATATCTCTACTTTTTGTTAATACAGCTCGCTACTCCGAGTCTATTTTGTATTGAATATGAGTGATT
Organism: Lysinibacillus sp. 54212; assembly: GCF_036662795.1. Taxonomy (NCBI): domain Bacteria; kingdom Bacillati; phylum Bacillota; class Bacilli; order Caryophanales; family Bacillaceae; genus Lysinibacillus; species Lysinibacillus sp. 54212. The sequence continues at coordinate 56,344 of NZ_JBAFWZ010000023.1, read as the reverse complement.
TCGTACCAAAACTTAAGAAAAACTTAAGAATTCTCCTACCCACACCTTCACTATTTCTTTGTAATCTTAAATAGAGTTCTTTATGTAAAGGAGAATTGGCATTGAAAAAATTACTATTTATCGCACTAATACTCTGTGGATTATTTTTTATAAATGAATATAGAAATGCAGAATCCGAAGAGGTTTCGAGAATAGAGATTGGATTAAACGAGGATGAAGTCTATCGAGGAGATCTACTGTTAATTAACAGTGACACTCCTGTTACGAAAAATAGCATTCCAGCTGATATTGAATTATTAGCGGACCATCAATCAATGATACCTGATGTGACTATTTCTGATGCCTCAATTGAAATGTCCTATAATGTGCTGCAAAAAATGCAATCCATGTTAAAAGAGGCTAAAAAGGATGGCGTCAATCAATTTAAAATCAATAGTAGCTACCGAAACAATGCAGTACAGGCGACTCTCTATGAAAAGATGGGTGCCCAATTCGCACTACCACCAGGCTACAGTGAGCATAATTTAGGCTTGTCGATCGATATCGGCTCGACTGGAGGCCTGATGGAAGAAGCGGCTGAGGGAGAATGGCTAAAGAATAATGCGTGGAAATACGGTTTCATTTTACGCTATCCGGAAGATAAGGTCGCGATTACAGGCATTCAGTACGAGCCTTGGCATTTCCGGTATGTAGGGTTGCCACATAGTGCGATTATGGGGCAGGAAAATTGGACACTCGAGGAATACTTACAATACTTACAGCAAAATAACCAATATGTAACACAAATTAATGGCCAGAAATACGAAATTACGTATTATGCAATGTCGGAAAATCTTCAAGTATCCATAATTGAAGGGCAGCCCTATCATATTTCGGGTGATAATACATCTGGCGTGATTGTCACAGTTGAGCTATAAAGATAAATGAATTACTAAAGGCAGAAAAGTTGATAGAACAACCTTTTTGCCTTTTGGATTTCACTCAAATTTTTAGTTCCGATGTTTACTAGCCAAAAATTTAAAAATACTAGCCACTTTTTCCATTTTACTAGCCGAAATTTGAAATTTACTCGCCAATGTGAAAATTCAACACGTAAATACTTGCTAGGGCAGCAAAATACTCGCCACTTCTTCAGCTTACTAGTCAAGCACCCTACTCATTTCTTAGTAACTTCGGTTTCCCAGCCTCTAATAATACGTTATTTCGTCCTAATAAAACTAATAATACTAACATCAATACCCCAGTTACTATTAAAATCCATTCAATGGCGATTGTATCTGCTAACGGTCCAAATACTAGCATTCCAATTGGCATCATAGAAGAAGAAATCATACTAAAAATCCCAAATATACGACCTAAATAATTCCCATCCACTTTTTCTTGAATTATAACAGTCGTTGGTGTATTGAAAACTGGCATAGCAACCCCAAAAATAATCATCAACATACTGTACAGCCAAAAGTTCGGTACAACCCCTAAGGCAATTGTACAAATACTCATGATAACACCGGCAAAGGCCATTGTATGAATACGATTTTTAAAGCCGCCCCACGATGCAATGACTCCACCACCAACCATCATCCCGATTGAAAATGTAAGCTCGATGACAGTTAATCGCCAAACATCATCTCCAAAACTCCGCGCAACTTGCAGCGGAGTTAGGAAAGCCACTGGTGCCGTTAAGAAAAATAACATAGCAAAGAATATAAAGAACGATTTTAAAAATGCATGCTCACGAATATACTGAATACCCGCTATAAAATCATCCGTATAACCAACTTGTTTTTCCGTAGCTTTTTCGTGTACGTTGATTTTCAAGAAAAATAACAATGTAAAGATGGCGATAGCAGCAGTGACAACATCAATAAAGAAAATTACCTCAAGCGTTGCCAAGCTAAGTAATGCCGCACTAATCATCGGTGCAATAAACATTATTGCTGCTTGAATACTTCCGTTGATTCCGTTCACCTTTATTAACTTATCTTCTGGTACAATTTGTGGCAGGATTGCCCCAACTGCTGGTGTTTGAATCCCCGTACCAAATGCACGAATCGCTGCAATAACAAAAAGTAACCAAATAGACTCATACCCCATCAAGAAAAGAATAGCTAAAATTAATGTTGAAAAGGCAATCATACCGTCAGCAATAGCAATTAACCATTTTCGATTGTATCGGTCTGCCCAAACACCAGCAAAAGGAGCTAATAAGAACGTTGGTAGGAATCCACAAAGAATGTACAATGTCATCATCAGCCCAGATTGCGTAGAGAGTGTTATATGCCACATAATTGCATATTGCACTAAGGCAGATCCAAATAACGAGATTGTCTGACTCGTTAAAAATAATGTAATATTTCGTTTCCAATTTTCCATAATACAATTCCTCATCTTTCGACTTCATCCGTATAAATTCTACAGAATCACATCATTTTATCATATTTTAATTGGAACAATAAAACACTCGCCATAATTGACGAGTGTTAATTTTTATAGAGCTCCTCCAGAACCACCATCAATATTCACCGCTGTACCTGTTACGTAGGATGCTGCCTCTGATGCTAAAAATGTAATAACATTCGCTGCTTCATCTGTGTCACCAATTCGGCCTAATGGAATCGATTCACCAACTTGCTGAGAATATTCGTCCCACGATAGATGTGGGGCTTGATCCTTCCAGCGCTTTTCGATTTGGTCGCTACGAATTAGTCCGATGCACACCGCATTCACACGAATATTATATTGACCTAAATCCTTGCTCATCGCCTTTGTTAGAGCTAGTCCAGCGGCACGGCTTACTGTTGTTGGCAGCGAATTCGCTGGTGGTGTTTTTGCTAGTACAGCCGTTACATTGACAATAGACCCTCCCCCGGATTCTTTTAAATGAGGAACTGCATATTTAGAGCAATTTACAGCTCCAAATAGCTTTAAATCAAGGTCGGTTTGCCAAAGCTCACTTGACACTTGCTCAAATGAATTGGCAGAAGCTGTGCCTGCATTGTTTATTAATATATGAATTCGACCATATTTTTCTACCGTTCTATCTATTACTTCTTTACAATCCTTTTCCTTCGACATGTCCCCTGATACAACTAATACATCCTTACCGGTTGCCTTTTTGATGCTTGTAGCGGCTACTTGTAATTGCTTTTCCCCACGCGCACATAGCGTTACATGAGCCCCCTCTTTTACAAGCTGTAACGCTGTCCAAAAGCCAATTCCCTTACTAGCTCCTGTAACAATTGCTACCTTCCCTTGTAAACCTAACTCCATACAATAACCCCCTTACCTTTAGTAATCATATTATACCGTGAATGTACTCCAATTTAATAATACTATGTTAATATTTTCTATTACGAATAGCGTATTTCCTAATAATTCTGAAGCGGAACTATCCCGTTTTTAATCTTTTTCAAATACCTATTTTATTGCATTAAATACTTAAAACTGCTCGATGTAACCGATTACATTAAACAACCACACAGCTTTTAATAGTTTCAATATAATAAATTTTCTAAAAATAGTTTGTCAAAATAATTTTTACGTTATATAATTCGATTTATCAAAAAAATGAAATTATTTTAGGAGAGTTTTTATGTTTACACTTTTAGGTTCTATCATTTTATTACTACTCGGTTATGTTGTTTATGGTAAGTTTGTAGAAAAGGTGTTTATTGTGAATGATGCAACACCCACTCCCGCTTATACAAAAACGGATAACCTTGATTATATGCCGATGCCAGCTTGGAAGGGTTGGACAATTCAATTATTAAACATCGCGGGTCTTGGTCCGATTTACGGGGCCATTGCAGGAGCGTTATATGGTCCTGTTGCAATGGTTTGGATTGTATTTGGGTGTATTTTTGCTGGTGCAGTTCACGACTACTTTGCCGGAATGCTTTCACTTCGTCATGGTGGTGCACAATTCCCTGCCCTAGTGCAAAAATATTTAGGTAAAGTAATGCGTGTCTTTACAGATATTGTATCTGTTGTGTTAATGATTTTAGTAGCTGCTGCATTCACAGCAGGTCCTGCAGCAGTTATTTCAGCTAAAACAGGTATTACATTTATGGTTGCGATTGTCATTATTTTCTTCTACTTTTTATTAGCAGCCATCTTACCGATTAACAAAATTATCGGTCGTATTTATCCGTTATTCGGAGCAGTTTTATTAATTATGGCTAGTGCTATTTTAGTTTCATTATTATTCTCAGATATTAAAATTCCAGAATTAACGTTAGCTAATTTACATCCTGCTGATTTACCAATCTGGCCATTACTTATGATTACTATTTCTTGTGGGGCAATTTCTGGCTTCCACTCGACACAAAGCCCAATTATTTCTCGTACGCTAAAAAAAGAAACAGAGGGACGTAAAGTATTTTACGGCGCGATGATTGGTGAAGGAATTATTGCTCTTATCTGGTGTACAGCGGGCATGAGCTTCTTTGGCAGTACAGGTGAGCTTGGAGCTGTCATTTCAGCAGAAGGTGCTGGTGGTGTAGTAGACCAAATTGCTATTGGGTTACTAGGAACAGTAGGTGGCTTATTAGCTGTCCTAAGTGTCATCATCCTACCTATTACAACAGGTGATACATCGCTTCGTTCAGCTCGTATGATTGTGCTAGATTTCTTAGGCTCTCGTATTAAAGGGAATCAGAAAACAGTGGCAATTTTAGCAACAGTCGCTGTTACTATTCCAGCATTTTACTTAACAACAATCGATTATCAATTCCTATGGCGCTATGTTGGGATGACAAACCAAATGGTGGCAACGGTAATGCTATGGGTGGCTACATCTTATTTATTAAAAGAAGGTAAATTCCACTGGATCGCCGGCCTTCCAGCCATGTTTATGACCGCTGTTGTATTCACGTATTTAATGGTTGCTCCTGAAGGATTCGGCTTAGAATACGGTTTAGCCATGATTATCGGCTTATCCGCTACTGTTGTAGTAGGTTTACTCTATGCTTATCAAATCATTCGTCATAACGGATTCAATAATCCCGTGTTCTTAAAACAATAAATCTAATGTGCATTCGTTCTGTGATAAGTGCGAATGCACATTTTTTGTTTTATGACTTAACCTCCATTAAAACCTTGCACTTGAAAAACGGTTCAACGTGTCGAATCAAATTAAGCAATAGTTGATACCCTCCGAACTGCATAAAAAAAATGACCCTTATACAGGTCATTACAAATATTACGTTCAACTGTTATTTGTTAAGTTTATTCCTGTCTGTGTACATTCGGGCATCGTTTTTTTAGCTCGTCTATAAACTCCTTCTTATTCTTAGGTGAAATCTTTACACTTCCGAAGATTGTAGAACTGTTAAATATTTCAAGACCCTGTTTGGATGATAAGATTCGATAACCGGTAAAAATATCATTCGTTTGAGAAACCATAGTTATCTTTTGGTATGGAATTTTACTACGAAACGGTCCTCCCCTCACGAATAAAAAATCATCATAAAAAACGTACTGGATAGAAAAGGATGTCCACACTACAATACCTTCTAAAAAAATAAATAAACCAGACATAACGATGACATCTATCAAATCTGTATTCTTATCAATGAATAGGGGTAGCAATGTTCCTAACCCTATTAATAATATTAATATAGAAATAATTGCAACAAAGAAATTATCTACCTTTGAACGAAAAATCATTCGGCAATCTCAACTCCTTTACTTAGTATATTTACGGTTATCCGTCCATAAAGGTTTCGTTCTTAGGAGTGCAACTTGGGTAATTAGATCTCGTTAATTGAAGTGAAAGAGTTCAGCGCCAATGCCAGAGCGATTCAATGCCTTTTCACAGCCGCCTTAGAAGCTTGACACCAATTTCGACATTCGCTCCCCTCTCCTGTAAATACTACTTAAACTTTTTGAATACCCAACAAATATTATAGAACTAATAAAAAAAGCTGGCACTAATAGTCGTTATACAACGAGCTATTAGACCAGCTATTTTTAATAATTACTTAGTTACGATATGGATTGGGTTGCCTAGTAATACTTCAGCAGCCTCCATTGTAATTTCACCTAATGTTGGGTGCGCGTGAATTGTTAAAGCTACGTCTTCAGCAGTCATACCTGCTTCGATAGCTAAGCCCATTTCAGCGATCATATCAGATGCACCTGCACCTACGATTTGAGCACCTACAAGTAAGCCATCTTCTTTACGCGCAACAAGCTTCACGAAGCCTTCTGTAGCATTTAATGCTAATGCACGGCCGTTTGCTGCGAATGGGAATTTCGCTGCTTTCACTTCTAGACCTTCTGCCTTTGCTTGCTCTTCAGAGTAACCTACAGTTGCTAGTTCTGGATCTGTGAAGCATACTGCTGGAATTGCAAGGTAGTCTACGATTGATGGTTCGCCAGCGATTGCTTCTGCAGCTACTTTACCTTCGTAAGATGCTTTATGTGCAAGTTGTGGACCAGAGACAATATCACCAATTGCATAAATGTTCGGGATATTTGTGCGACATTGTTTGTCAACCTTTACTAAGCCACGGTCAGCAAACTCGATGCCTACAGCTTCAAGACCCATTTCGTCTGTATTTGGACGACGACCTACAGTCACTAATACGTAGTCCGCTTCTACTGTTTTTTCTTCGCCACCAGCTTCATACGTAACGATAACACCGTTTTCGTTTTCTTGTACGCCTTTAGCAGATGCGCCTACTACTACTTCAACGCCCTTTTTCTTAAGACCTTTTTTCACGATTTGTGTCATTTGCTTTTCGAAGCCAGCTAAAATATCTTTTCCACCTTCGATAATTGTTACTTGAGAGCCTAAGTTTGCGTAAGAAGAACCTAGCTCCGTACCGATGTAACCACCACCGATTACTACTAATTTACCTGGAACTTCAGGTAGAGATAATGCGCCAGTTGAGTTAATTACACGCTCAGTAAATTTGAATGTAGGAATTTCAACTGGGCGAGATCCTGTTGCAAGGATCGCATTTTTAAATGTATATGTTTGTGCGTTATCGCCGTCGATTACGCGTACAGTGTTTGCATCTACAAAATATGCTTCGCCTTTCACGACATCTACTTTATTACCTTTAAGTAAACCTGCAACGCCGCCAACTAATTTTTGAACGACACCATTTTTGAACTCTTGTGCTTTTGCCCAATCAAGTTTCACATCACTTGCTACGATACCCATATCGTCTGAATGCTTTGCTTGCTCGAAGCGGTGACCAACAGAGATCAATGCCTTTGAAGGGATACACCCTACATTTAAACATACGCCGCCTAAATTACCTTTTTCTACAACTGTTACCTTTTGTCCAGTTTGAGCTGCACGGATTGCTGCTACATAACCGCCAGGGCCTGCACCAACAACGAGAGTATCAAGCTCGATTGGGAAATCTCCAACTACCATTATTATTACGCCTCCATTAATAAAAGTTCTGGTTCACTTAGCAAACGCTTTAAGTGATTTAATGCATTTTGCGCAGTGGCTCCATCGATCATTCGATGGTCAAAGCTCAATGATAATGCTAACACAGGTGCAGCTATAATTTCACCATTTTTTATTATTGGTTTTTCAGAAATTCGCCCAATTCCCAAAATTGCAACTTCAGGATGGTTAATTACCGGTGTAAACCATTGTCCACCAGCCGATCCGATGTTTGTAATTGACATCGAGCCGCCCTTCATTTCATTTGGAGTAAGCTTGCCTTCTCGTGCTTTCACTGCTAGCTCGTTGACTTCCGAAGAGATCCCAAATACTGATTTGCGATCTGCATGTTTAATTACTGGAACAAGTAAACCTTTTTCAGTATCTGCGGCAATCCCGATATTATAATAATGTTTTTGAATGATTTCCTGCGATGCATCGTCAAATGAGCGGTTAAACTCAGGGAATTCACGTAATGTTGAAACAAGCGCCTTCACTACATATGGTAAGTATGTTAATTTAATGCCTTTTTCTCCTGCAATATCCTTAAATCGCTTTCGGTGAGCTACAAGTGCCGTTACATCTACTTCGTCCATTAATGTAACATGTGGTGCAGTTTGCTTCGAGTGAACCATTGCCTTTGCAATTGCCTTACGGATACCAGACATTTTTTCGCGTGTTTCTGGGAATTCGCCCTCAAGGTTAATTGGCTGTACTGCTTTCGGCGCTGCTTCTCCTTGTTCAGCCGAACTAGCTTGAGCAAGCACTGGCTCTTCTGAAACTCCCGCGCCCCCATTCATAAAGCTCTCGATATCCTCTTTTAAAATACGCCCATTTTTTCCTGAGCCCGCTACTTGACGGATATCTACATTGTTTTCGCGTGCAAATTTTCGTACAGATGGCATCGCAATAATACGCTTTGTAGCATCTGTTTCTTCCACCGCTACTTTTTCAGGTTGAGCTGCTGTCTTTTCAGAAGCCTTTGGTGTTTCTTCCTTCTCAATGCTCTGCCCCTTTTCAGCAGTTGCCTGCACCTGTGCCTCCGTTTGTGCTTCAGCGTGCTCGTCACCCTTTAGCTTTAAGTCCTCGTAGCCAGGTGCGTCAAAACGAATTAACACATCACCTACTACCGCTACTGTTCCTTCAGCTACTAAAATTTCTTCAACCGTTCCATCGACTGGAGACGGAATTTCTACAACCGCCTTATCATTTTGAACTTCACATAGAATATCATCTTCTTTAATTGTATCGCCCGGCTTTACGAACCACTTTACGATTTCGCCTTCATGGATACCTTCCCCGATATCTGGTAAACGGAAATTAAATGCCATTACTTTCACCCTCTTCAAATTAGAATGTTAAAACTTTTTTCGCTGTTTCCATTACATCTTTGTAGTTCGGTAGCCAAACCCCTTCAGCTTGTGGGAATGAGTACACTGTATCTGGTGCTGCTACTCGAAGAACAGGTGCCTCTAAGCTTAAAATCGCACGCTCTGTAATTTCCGCTACAACGTTCGCTGCGATACCAGCTTGTTTTTGTGCTTCTTGCACGACGATTGCACGCCCAGTTTTTTCAACAGATGCAATAATTGTTTCGATATCTAATGGCTGGATTGTACGTAAGTCTATCACTTCTACAGAATAGCCTTCTTTTTCAAGCTCCTCTGCTGCCTTTAAGCTTTCATGTACCATTAAACCGTAAGCGATAATGGATAAATCTTTCCCCTCACGCTTTACAGCTGCGTTTCCAATTGGCACAGTGTACGACTCCTCTGGTACCTCTTCACGGAATGAACGATAAAGCTTTAAATGCTCTAAAAAGATAACTGGATCATTATCACGAATCGATGAAATTAGTAGCCCTTTCGCATCATATGGCGTTGATGGGATAACAACCTTTAAGCCTGGTGTTTGAGCCATTAAGCCCTCTAATGAATCCGAATGCATCTCTGGCGTGTGTACACCGCCACCAAATGGTGAACGGATTGTCACCGGCATGTTGTATGTGCCACCTGTACGATAATGAGTACGAGCCATTTGACCAGCAATCGAGTCAAACACTTCAAAAACGAAGCCGAAGAACTGAATTTCAGGGACTGGGCGGTATCCTGTTAGCGATAAACCAACTGCTAGCCCACCTATACCTGACTCAGCAAGTGGCGTATCAAATACTCGGTCCTTGCCAAACTCTTTTTGAAGACCTTCAGTTGCACGGAATACGCCTCCATTTACCCCAACATCCTCACCAAATACTAATACGTTTTCGTCATCTTTTAATTCACAACGAAGTGCATCTGTAATTGCTTGAATCATCGTCATTTGTGCCATAGTTACTTCGACTCCTTCTCTTTGTAGATTGCTAATTGCTCTTGCAGGTTTCCAGGCAGATCACCTCTATACATGTTCTCAATTAATTCTGATACTTTTTGCTTTGGTGCTTCATCTGCCTTTTTGATAGCCTCTTTAATATCCTCTTTCGCTCGTTCAATCACTTCTTCTTCCTTCTCTAGCGACCATAATCCCTTCGCCTCTAGATATTTACGGAAGCGCACAATCGGATCCTTTGCTCCCCACTCCGTATCAAGATCGCCCGTACGGTAACGAGTTGGGTCATCCCCTGCCATCGTATGAGGACCATATCGGTATGTCATCGTTTCGATTAGAGTTGGGCCCTCTCCGTTAATTGCGCGTTCACGAGCATCCTTTGTTACTTTATAAACAGCAAGTGGGTCCATACCATCTACTAGAATACTTGGAATACCTGCTGCTACCCCTTTTTGTGCAAGCGTTTTTGCTGCTGTTTGTAGCTCACGCGGTGTTGAAATCGCAAATTGGTTATTTTGAATGAAAAAGATTGCGGGTGTCTTCATTGCACCTGCAAAGTTAATGCCCTCATAGAAGTCACCTTGAGATGAGCCTCCATCACCTGTATACGTAACAGCTACAGCCTTTTGTCCACGTTTTTGTATGCCAAGTGCTACACCTGCTGCTTGAATATATTGAGCACCGATAATAATTTGTGGCGGATAGACATTTACTCCTTCAGGAATTTGGTTACCAATAAAGTGACCTCTGCTGAATAGGAAGGCCTTCCATAAAGGTAGACCGTGCATAACAATTTGCGGAACATCGCGATAGCCTGGTAGAATCCAGTCTTCTTTTTCAAGCGCGTAATGTGATGCAAGCTGAGAAGCCTCTTGACCAGCAGTTGGTGCATAGAAGCCAAGACGTCCTTGGCGGTTAAGTGAAATCGAGCGTTGATCTAAAATACGAACATAAATCATACGGCTCATTAGCTCTACAAGCTCTTCGTCAGATAGGTTAGGGTTTGCTTCCTCATTCACTACTTCCCCATCTTCATTTAATATTTGGAACATCTGAAATTTCTCTTCAATTTCATTTAATGTTTTAGTCGGATGGAATCCATTTGTCATTTTCTCTCCCATAATCTATTCTCCCCTTCATCTGTATTATTTTGAATAACAAAAATATTAGTACAACAAATTCTTATATTGAGTATAATCAATAAAATTACATCGGTCAATCATTGATTATCGTGGAAAACCCGTTTTTTTACTCATTGCAACGGCAATGCATTTTCTACAACTGTTATACATCAAAAGAAACCCTGTACTATAATAGACACCTTTTTTCGTGTTAAAATACTTTCACCCTAATAACATCCTTCCTTAAACTCTTCCGATTGTATTCTTCCCTTGTTCTAACATTTTTCAACTCATTTTTCGAAATTGTTTTAAAGAATACAGTTTTTTATTGAAGCACATTCCATGTCATGTATACTAAAATATATAAGTAGATTGCGAAAGGAAGTTTCAAATGATTTTAATGGAACATATAATTCGTGAAGGACACGAAACATTACGAAAACGAGCGGAGGAAGTAACATTCCCCCTCACAAAAGAGGATCGTCAATTAGCAGATGATATGCTGCAATACTTAATTAACAGTCAAAATCCTGAAATTGCAGAAAAATACGACCTACGAGGTGGGATTGGGTTAGCTGCAAATCAAGTAAATAGCTTAAAGCGTATGTTTGCGCTATGTGTAGAAGACTATAGCTTTGTAGCAATCAATCCTAAAATTGTTAGCCACTCTGTTGAAATGACGTATTTATCATCTGGAGAAGGATGTCTTTCTGTTGACCGAAATGTCCCAGGCTATGTACCACGTTATGCACGAATTACTGTTAAATTTATGAATGTAGATGGCGAGGAACAAAAATTACGCCTAACGGGGTTAACATCCATCGCCTTCCAGCATGAGCTAGACCATTTAAATGGCATAATGTTTTATGACCGTATTAATGAAAAAGATCCGTTTGGCCCCATTCCAAACGCCACACCTTTTGATCGTGAATAGATTAGAAAGCTGAAGCGTCTCGTTTAGCCCTGACAAGCGCTAAAAAAAGCGATCGAAACTCAATTGAGGTTTCGAACGCTTTTTTCAGCACTAAATTAACTTTAATTGTTCCATTACCCCTTTAATTCCATCCTCATCCACATGTGGTGCAATAATATCGGCTACTTCTTTAACTTTATCGTGGCCATTCCCCATCGCCACACCTAAACCGACCTCCTGGAGCATCTCAAGATCATTCAGTCCATCTCCAAAGGCTATCGCATCATCCATTGTTTTTCCAATATGCTGTAAAACTTTTTGAATACCTCTCGCTTTTGAACCTGCTTTCGGAAGGATATCGCATGAATACTGATGCCAGCGCACAAACTGTACTTGAGGAAAAGTTTGTTTATATAGCTCCTCATACTCTTTTTCCATAAAAATTAGCGTTTGATAAACGTCGTTAGTTTCATAAAATACCTCATCAATTCGAGGATAAGGATACTGCAGCGTCGCTAAGCTTTGCTCAATCTTTGCATCATTGGTTGTAGAAGCAATCATTTCCTTTTCATTTAGAAACACGACAGGCTCATTACGTGCCGTTCCAAACGCTATAATTTCTTGAAGCTGCTCGTTTGAAACGCTATCTGTAAAAATAACTTCACCTTTGTACACAACATATTGCCCGTTAAACGTAACATATGTATCAATTTCAAGCTCTTGTAGCAGAGACTCGATCATAAAGGGTGCCCGCCCTGTTGCAATAGCAATCTCATGTCCATTCTCACGAGCTTTGAAAATAGCTTCTTTTGCAGAGGAAGGTAAGATTTTGTCATCATTATAAAGCGTTCCATCTACATCAAAAAATAATATTTTACTCATCTTTATACGTCCTTTCAAAACTGAATTTTTTCACCTAACACTTTACAAATTTCAGAAAATTCATTATAATAGTAGTAAGGAGTGGTGCGCCATGTTAAAACGACTCAAAAAGAAATTGTTGAAACGGTTGAATGGCATCCTCGGAAAAAAATCAATTGCCTAAGCCCTTCATAAATTGAAGGGCTTTTCTTTATTTTAAGGGAGTCGCGTGATAATATAAAGGAAATGCATTTATTTCGCTTTTTTTGGGCAATCCCTTTTCACGATGCTTGCTATATCTACTTTTTCAGACAAATCATTACATAAGTATTTAAATAGCAACTCATTCGTGTAAAGTTAAATGCAATAATAATGTACGTAATTAAAGGAGAGTAACTATGATTTACAAAGTTTATTATCAAGAAAATGTTAATGAAATTCCAGTTCGCGAAAACACTAAAACACTTTATTTAGAGGCTTCTTCTGAGCGTGAAGTTCGTCACTATTTAAAAGACCGTAACTACAACATTGAACTTGTTCAACTTTTAGAAGGTAATTACCTTGAGTACGAACAAGCAAGCCCAAACTTCCGCGTGGAGAACGCTTAATCGATTATGAAGTTCGTTAAAAACGATCAAGCGGCTGTATTCGCACTCGGCGGACTGGGCGAAATCGGCAAAAACACATACGGGGTTCAATTTCAAGATGAGATTATTTTAATTGATGCTGGAATTAAATTCCCAGAGGATGATTTATTAGGAATTGACTATGTTATTCCTGACTATACGTATTTAGTACGTAACGTCGACAAAATTAAAGGATTATTTATTACGCACGGACACGAAGACCATATCGGTGGTATCCCTTACTTACTACGTCAAGTGAATATCCCTGTTTACGGTGGCAAGCTTGCACTAGGGCTTTTACGAAATAAACTAGAGGAGCACGGTTTATTACGCTCAACAAAGCTAATCGAGATTAAAGAAGAAGATATTATTAAGTTCCGAAAAACTTCCGTGAGCTTCTTCCGTACAACACATAGTATTCCAGATGCATTTGGTATCGTCGTGAAAACACCACCAGGTAATATTGTTCATACAGGAGATTTCAAATTTGACTTTACCCCTGTTGGTGAACCGGCAAACTTAACTAGAATGGCTGAAATAGGTCGTGACGGTGTACTTTGCTTGTTATCAGATAGTACCAATGCAGAAGTACCGAACTTTACGATGTCTGAACGTAAAGTTGGCGAGAGTATTAATGATATTTTCCGCAAAGTAGACGGACGTATTATTTTTGCCACTTTTGCTTCCAATATCCATCGTCTACAGCAGGTTACTGATGCTGCTGCTGCACATGGTCGTAAAATTGCTGTATTTGGTCGCTCGATGGATAATGCGATTACAATTGGACGTGAGCTAGGCTATATTACAGCACCAAAAGAGACGTTTGTGGATGCCCAAAGCATTAACCGCCTCCCAGCAAACGAGGTTATGATTTTATGTACAGGCTCTCAAGGTGAACCAATGGCTGCACTTTCACGCATCGCTAATGGAACACATCGTCAAATTCAAATTCAGCCTGGTGATACGGTTGTATTCTCATCTTCACCAATCCCAGGTAACACAATTAGTGTAAATAAAATCATTAACCTATTATTCCGAGCAGGAGCTGAGGTTATTCACGGCTCCCTGAATAATATTCATACATCTGGACATGGCTCTCAGGAAGAGCAAAAGCTAATGCTACGCTTAATGAAGCCAAAATTCTTTATGCCAATTCACGGTGAGTATCGCATGTTAAAAATGCATACACAGCTTGCCTCAGATTGTGATGTGCCACTTGACAATACATTCGTTATGGAAAACGGTGATGTATTAGCCCTTAGCGCAAACGAGGCACATGTAGCTGGTCGAATCCCATCAGGTGATATTTATATTGATGGAAACGGAATTGGTGACATCGGCAATATCGTATTACGCGACCGACGTATTCTTTCGGAGGAAGGTTTAGTAATCGTCGTTGTAAGTGTCGATATGGAGAATCAAAAAATGGTTGCAGGTCCTGATATTATTTCACGTGGTTTTGTCTACATGCGTGAATCAGGTACGATGATTAACGAGGCACAAAAAATGTTAAATCATCACCTAAATAACACAATTCAAGAAAAGTCTACACAATGGACTGAATTGAAAAATGAAATAACAGACGTTTTAGGTCCATACTTATTTGAAAAAACTAAGCGTCGCCCAATGATTCTACCAATTATTATGGAAGTATAAAAAGAAGCGTTCATGAGAAGGGATTTCCCCTTTCGTGAACGCTTTTTATCAGTATAAGAAAGTATAAATTTTTTGGAGCTTGAGCAGAGTCTGGCTCCCCCCGATTGAAAACCAGAAAGATGCTTTCGTTTCGGTGCTAAACGGGACGCTTCCGCTTTTTTTATTACATTGCTTTTTTAACAAATCGATTAATATCAATATCCGCTCCAATGACAAGCAGAATATCTCCAAGTAGGATCGGATCATCTGCCGCAGGAGAAATCATAATCGTCTCTCCACGCTTGATTCCTACAATATTAATTCCATATTTCGCACGAATATCTAAATCCATTAACGTATGACCAGCTAGACGGTCATTCGCCTTAATCTCCATAATCGAATGTTCATCTGAAAGCTCTAAATAATCTAAGACATTATTAGAAATCATATTGTTAGCAATCCGAATACCCATATCTCGCTCAGGATGCACAACAAAATCTGCACCAATTTTGCGTAACACCTTTTCATGATAATCGTTTTGTGCTTTTACCGTAATTTGCGGAACGCCTAATTCCTTTAAAATAAGTGTTGTTAGTATACTAGCTTGAATATCCTCACCAATGGCAACAATGACATGCTCAAAATTCCATATGCCAAGCGATTTTATAACTGCCTCATCTGTTGTATCTGCAACGATCGCTTGTGTTGCAATTTGTGAAAATTCATCCACTCGATCAGGGGATGAATCAATTGCCATCACGTTTGCATCTTGGGCTATCAATTCGCGGACGATACTTCCGCCAAATCGCCCTAAACCAATAACTACAAATTCTTTCCTCATTCTGCTACCTCCGAAACGACTCGTACATTTATTTCCTTTAGTGTAACGTAATTTACCAAAAAGAAAAAGGCAGAGCATAGTCACTCTGCCTCGAATCATTTTTTAAGCTTCCGATTGTGCTTTACGTGTTTCTTCTAATACACGATTAACACGCTTTTCTAGCATCTTCATGCCGCTTCCGCCCGCTTGGAAATGGCGAAGTACACCTGTTTTATCGAACACATAATAAGCAGGTACATATTGATTTTCAAAAGCATCTGATAAGCTTAGTGAATTGTCCACAAAGATCGGCTGTGTAATATCATGCTCTGCAGCAACTTGTTTAATTTGCTCTAAATCTGTATCCTCTTCTGAACGAGGCATATGCACAGCAATAACATTTAGCTCATCTTTATATTGATCACGGAACGCATTTACTTCTGGCATTGCTTCCTTACATAAATAACAGCTGACAGACCAATAGTGAATTAATGTTGGTTTGTCACCGATTAATTGATCCTTCGTTAATGGCTCGCTATTAAGCCATGCTGTAGCTCCTGCTAATTCAGGCATTGGTGCACGTAATTTCATGAAATAGCCTCCTTAAATGAATGATATACAAATAGTATTATATGCAATCCTAATAGAAAGACACATCTCGCCCCAAAATAGGGCGAGATGTTGTTGGTTCATATCTACTAAAAGTCCCTACATGTACATGTAGGGACTATCGACGTTACAGTGTTGCTTGACCTGGGCGCCAGTTAGCTGGGCATAGTCCGCCTGTTTGTAATGCTTGTAGAACACGTAATGTCTCATCTACATCACGACCGATATTATTGTGGAAAACAGTTTGATACTGTAATTCGCCTTCTGGATTGATGATGAATAAACCACGTAAAGCGATTCCTTCTTCTTCAATTAGGACACCATAGTCTTTTGATACTTGGTGATTTGTATCTGCAGCTAACGGATATTTTAAGTCGCCTAAACCGTTTTTCGTACGTTCTGTATTGATCCAAGCTAAGTGCGTGTGAATTGTATCAGTTGATACGCCAATGATTTCCGCATCTAAATCTTCAAATTCATCGTAACGATCGCTCATCGCTGTAATTTCAGTAGGACATACAAATGTAAAGTCCATTGGATAGAAGAATAGAACTGTCCATTTGTCTTCTGCCATGTTTTTTTCTAAAGAAACTTTTCCGAATGATTTGTCTGCTAATACAGCATCCATTTCGAAACGTGGTGCTTGTTTACCTACCATACGTTCTGCCATTATAAATACCTCCAAATAGTACTAATGAATTCAATTTAAAACATAACAAATTCCTTTTTCTTTTTCAACCAAGACAAATCCAACGAAACAGAATATTCCTTTATTATGTCGATTTTATGACACAACAATACTTCCAACAGTCATAAAATTTAATTTCCAGTTGATTTTTCATCTTCTTTCAAGTTACCCTCTCCCTTTCCAATGTTGAAGTAAACCTATGAACATTTAAGCGCATATAGGAAGTCGATTTAGTCTAGCTGACGGCTTTCTCCTGAAGCACATCCAGAGTTTGTATTATTTGAAGTCTGAATTTCTAAATTAATCTGATAAATCAAGGGTGTTTATATCAATCTAAGCATTCGACTTCGACTGCTAAAAAAACAGTAAAAACATGTCTAAAAATACTTGTATTTTAATGTGTATTATGTATAATTGATTTGTTTGTAAACATAAAGTTTTGTAAAAGTAAACTTTGATACTTGCAGTTTAAAATTACTAAACTATAAGAGGAGAAGACACATATGCAAATTGGGGCAAAAATTAAAGCCTTACGGATAAAAAAAGGGCTCACCCAGGAAGAACTCGGTGAGCGAACAGACTTAACGAAGGGATATATTTCACAGCTTGAACGTGATTTAAACTCTCCTTCTATTGAAACACTTTTTTCACTCCTCGAGGTTCTCGGTTCAACACCGAAGGAATTTTTCGATGATGGCGTAGACAGTCAGCATGTGGTCTATACAAAAGATGAGCAAACAAGCTTCACTGATCACGACAAAAATTATACGATTCAATGGCTCATCCCAACGTCCAACGAAAAAGAAATGGAGCCTGTCATTCTTACACTAAAAGAACACGGTGAATTTAAACAGTTTGAACCGTCGTTAGCTGAAACATTTATTTATGTATTAAAAGGTCGAATTCGAGTTGTCATTGGTCAGGATG
Organism: Lysinibacillus sp. 54212; assembly: GCF_036662795.1. Classification (NCBI taxonomy): domain Bacteria; kingdom Bacillati; phylum Bacillota; class Bacilli; order Caryophanales; family Bacillaceae; genus Lysinibacillus; species Lysinibacillus sp. 54212. Next base: position 38,411 of record NZ_JBAFWZ010000023.1, on the reverse strand, counting down.
AATATATCGCTAGTGAAGGTCACGCTGTCTATTATGAAGCTTCTTCTAATCATCAAATTTTCAACGCACATCACGGGATTACGCGATTGCTACTTGTCGCGACAGAATCTTATTTATAACAAGGAGGTAATGTAATGGATAATACAATTATTCGTTTTGAAAACGTATCGAAATCGTATGATGATGGTACGGTCGTATTAAAAAATATTAATTTTGAGCTTGAAAAAGGTAAATTTTATACATTACTCGGTCCTTCAGGTTGTGGGAAAACAACGATTTTACGTATCATTGCTGGCTTTACAGATCCAACAAGCGGCGATGTATATTTTAATGATAAACGTATGAACAATATTCCAGCCAATGATCGTCAAGTGAACACGGTATTCCAGGATTATGCACTTTTCCCTCATTTAAATGTATTTGAAAATGTTGCATTTGGGCTACGTATTAAAAAGGTGAAAGAAGCAGAGGTACAAGAGCGTGTACTAGAAGCATTAAAGTTCGTTAACCTAGCAGGCTATGGGAACCGAGAGATTTCTGAAATGTCAGGTGGTCAGCGTCAACGTGTTGCTATTGCACGAGCAATTGTCAATGATCCAGAGGTTATTTTACTAGATGAGCCATTATCAGCCTTAGATTTAAAGCTTCGTACAGAAATGCAATATGAGCTTCGTGAATTACAGCAGCGATTAGGCAAAACATTCGTTTTCGTCACACATGACCAAGAAGAGGCACTCGCAATGAGTGATGAAATTTTCGTTTTAAGTAATGGTGAAATTCAGCAGTCTGGTTCTCCTGTAGATATTTATGATGAGCCAATCAACCGTTTTGTAGCAGACTTTATCGGCGAATCAAACATTGTAGATGGCATTATGATTGAGGACTTCCGTGTACGTTTTGCAGGAAAAGAGTTTGAATGTGTGGACCAAGGCTTAAATGCGAATGAACGAATTGACATCGTGATTCGCCCAGAGGATTTAGAAATTACAACAGTGGATAAAGGAAAGCTAATTGTAAAAGTAGATACACAATTATTCCGCGGGGTTCACTATGAGCTTTCAACATATGATCAGGACGGCAATGAGTGGCTTGTTCACTCACTGAAAAAGGCAGAAGTAGGTGCAGAAATCGGCTTAGACTTCGATCCAGAGGCAATTCATGTTATGCGCTTAAATGAAACAGAAGAAGAATTCGATAAGCGTTTAGAATCGTATGGAGATGAAGAACATGCAGGCTAAAAATGCAAAAGGCGCACTATTTCCTTATATTTTCTGGATTGCATTGTTCGTTATTGCACCGATTGCCTTAGTCCTTTATTACTCAATGCTTGATTTACAAGGAAATTTCACACTAGATAACTATAAAAAGTTTTTCTCGCCTGTATATTTAAAAATGACCCTATCTAGTTTTTGGTATGCATTTTTAATCACATTCTTTACATTAATCATTTCGTATCCAACTGCTTATCTTTTAACAAAAACAAAGCATAAGCATCTTTGGTTAATGTTAATTATTATTCCATCATGGATTAACCTACTATTAAAAACGTATGCTTTTATGGGTATTTTTGGATTATACGGTCCGATTAATGCATTCATAGAAGTGTTTGGATTGAACCCAAAGCAAATCCTATTTACAGACTTTAGCTTCATATTTGTTTCGGTTTACATTTTTATTCCATTTATGATTATCCCGATTTTTAATTCATTGGATAAATTAAATCCAACACTTGTTTATGCAGCTCGTGATTTAGGTGCATCAAGCTTTACAACATTCCGTCGAGTAGTATTTCCATTAACAATTGACGGGGTAAAGTCAGGTATTCAAGTTACATTTATTCCGGCCCTAAGCTTATTTATGATTACTCGCTTAATCGCTGGAAACCAGGTTATTACGTTAGGGACAGCAATTGAGCAGCAATTCCTTGTTTCGCAAAACTGGGGAATGGGCTCGACAATCGCCGTATTCTTAATCCTAATTATGGTCGTGACAATGCTATTTACTGGTCAAAAATCGAAGGGAGGCCGCGCATAATGAAAAAATTGTCGACTGCCTCTAAAATGTATTTAGCAATCGTGTTCGTCATTTTGTACGCACCAATCTTCTATTTGATTTTCTATTCTTTTAATAGTGGTGGCACGATGAATAATTTCGAGTCCTTTACATTGGAGCATTATGGGGCTGTATTTGAAGATTCACGTTTAATTGTTATTTTAATCAATACAGTTATCGTTGCCCTACTTTCAGGTCTAATTGCAACAATTATTGGTACGCTTGGTGCAATAGGAATCGTCTCCATTAAAGATGCAAAAATGAGAAATACATTATTATCACTAAATAATGTCTTAATCGTATCACCTGATGTAGTAATTGGGGCTAGCTTCCTGATTCTATTTACGATGGTTGGGGTGAAGCTAGGCTTTACTTCTGTCCTAGTATCACACGTAGCGTTTAGTGTACCAATTGTTGTACTAATGGTTTTACCAAAGCTTTTAGAAATGAATACGTCATTAATCGATGCAGCTCGAGACTTAGGTGCAACAAAGCGTGACGTTTTGACACGTGTTATTCTGCCGTATATTTCACCTGGTATTTTTGCCGGCTTCTTTATGGCGTTAACGTATTCGTTAGATGATTTTGCGGTCACATTCTTTGTAACAGGAAATGGCTTTAGTACCCTATCTGTTGAAATTTACTCCATGGCACGTGCCGGTATTTCATTAACAATTAATGCGATTTCAGGCCTAGTATTCTTTATAACAATGCTTGTTGTCCTTGGCTATTATTTTGTCAATAATCGATCGAAAATGAAAACGGAGGGACACAAATGAGAAATTTAATTCAAGCTACGATTGCCATTGTTCTTACTTGTGCCCTTCTCTTTCTTGCAGCATCCCAAATGGAGTCTGCTGGTAGTAAAGGGAGCAAGAATACTTTAACCGTCTTTAACTGGGGCGAATATATCGACCCAGACCTAATTAAGCAGTTCGAGAAGGAAACTGGCATCAAAGTCATTTACGAAACATTCGATTCTAACGAAGCGATGCTAACGAAAATTCAGCAAGGTGGTTCGGCATACGATATTGCCGCTCCCTCTGAATATACAGTTGAAATGATGATTGAGGATGATATGCTTATACCACTCGATCATACAAAACTACCGAATTTAAAAAACATTGATCCTTACTTTTTAAATTTACCATTTGATCCTGGAAACCAATATTCGATTCCTTATTTTTGGGGAACAGTTGGTATTGTGTATAATCCTAGTTTAATCGAGGAGCATTTAACATTCGATTCTTGGGAGGATTTATGGGACCCTTCTTTAAAACGAAAAGTCTTTTTAGTAGACGGTTCTCGTGAAGTGATAGGCATGGGCTTAAACTCTTTAGGTGAATCATTAAATGCTAAGGACGAGGCGCTTTTAAAGCAAGCAACCGATAAATTAATCGGTCTTTCGCCAAACGTCAAAGCAATAATTGGTGATGAAATAACACCGCTTATGATTAATAATGAAGCAGCCGTTGCCCTAACGTGGTCAGGTCAAGCAGCCGATATGATGTGGGAAAATGAAGAATTAGATTTTGCTGTCCCTCAGGAGGGCTCTAACTTATGGTTCGATAATTTTGTTATCCCAAAAACATCAAAAAATGTTGAGGGTGCACATGCATTTATTAACTTTATGCTAGATGCTGAGGTTGGTGCTCAAAATACAGACTTTGTTGGCTACTCCTCTCCAAATGCTGCAGCATGGGAGCTTCTTGACCCAGAAGTCGTAGAGGATGAACGCTTCTACCCTGATGAAGAGCTTCGTGAAAACTTAGAAGTATACGAAAACCTAGGCCTTGAATGGCTAGGAAAATACAATGAGTATTTCTTACAATTTAAAATGAGTATACGATAGAATGTGTTGGGTGATCCGTGGTTTAGAAAATGGATCACCCTTTTATTTTGCTAGCGATTGTTGTCACCATGATTTACTAGCCGAAATTTTTGAAATACTAGCCACTTTTTCGAAAATACTAGCCAAAATTTTTGAAATACTAGCCGATTTCTTGAAAATACTAGCCACTTTTTTCAATTTACTCGCCAACGTGAATTTTTTGAACACATTATGACTTGTTGAATTATAAAAACATACTTTCCATTTTAAATCGGAAGAATTTGCATCTACTCTATAATTAGTTCCACCAATTGATAAGGTTCGTATTACTTGGATTATGAACTGTTCTAGAAAAAGATTAACAGCAATGTCCCTACGATAAAGCAATAGTACGTAAAGTAAATAAGTTTACCGTGCATTACAATACCTATAAACCACTTCATCGCAAAATACGTCATAAATAAAGTAGCAATAAACGTAACTCCATATGGTAGTGCTAAATCCGCCTTGTTTGGTTCATTTAAAAAATCTGAAAAACCGAGCACTACCCCTCCTAGGCTAACTGGGATATACATCATAAATGAAAAACGCAGCGCTGTTTCTTGCTTCATACCAACAGCAATGGCCGAAATAATTGTAGCACCAGAACGGCTAATGCCAGGTGTTAGTGCAACAGCTTGACCTAGTCCTACTAAAAAGGCATCCTTCGCTGTTATATCCTTATCGTTTTTTGTTCCTTTTAAATTACGAATTGCCCATAAAGCAATCCCTGTTACAAACAGCATTAATGCAATTGTAGTCATACTAATACTTTCAGCAATAAAATCACTTAATAGTACACCTAATAGACCCGCTGGAATTGAGGCAATAACGATAAAAATAACAAAACGAAAATCCGCTTTATATGTATTGTCCTTCGTTGCCAAATACTTGAAAAAATGTCCAGCTAACCGCAAAATATCCTCACGATAAATAAATAATATTGCTATTAGGGATGCTGTATTAGTTAAGATGGCAAATGTAAACCCTTGCTCACCCAATCCTAGAATTTCACTCGCGATCATCACATGACCACTTGATGAAACGGGTATAGGCTCAGTGAATCCCTGCACTAATCCAATAATTAAATGTTTAATCAATAAGATAATATCTTCCATATAATCCTCCTATACTCAAAAAGAGAGGAAGACAAGTAAATGCCTCCCTCTCATATTTTACACTATTTCTTCTGGTTCTTCGCCCTTTTTCACTTCAATATATTGAATGTGATGAGCATCCTTTTCTTTAATTGAGAATTCATAGCCCTGATGGAAAATTGATTTTGACATATCTAAATCCATGTCCTGTGTAAAGTACCATCCACCAATTGTATCAACAGCTTCATTTTCTAAATCTATATAAAGAAGTTTGGCCACATCGTTGATTAATACATTTGAATAAAGGATGTAGTGATCTTCACCAACTTTTCGAATTTCAGGAATTTCATCATCATCGAACTCGTCTCGAATTTCACCAACGAGCTCCTCTAAAATATCTTCAACCGTGACAAGACCAGAAGTTCCACCGTATTCATCTAGTAAAATTGCCATATGAATACGTTCCTTTTGCATTTTTTGCAATAGATCATGGATTGGTGTCGTTTCAATTGTGTTAATAACCGGATTAATGAATGTTTCTAGGTTAAATGTATCCGCTGAAACACGATTTTTAATTCCTAGCGTTAAGAAATCTTTAATATTTAGGAAACCGATAATATTATCTCGGTCACCTTCATAAATCGGATAACGTGTATAACGTTCCTCTGATATTTGTGTTAGTACTTCATCAAAGGTTGCATTTTTTTCAAATCCAACTATATCTGTACGGGGCACCATTATTTCCCGGGCAATCGTATCATCAAACTCAAATACATTGTTTACGTATTTTAATTCATTTTTATTTATTTCACCTGATTTATAGCTTTCAGATAATAGTAAGCGAAGCTCTTCTTCTGTATGCGATAATTCGTGCTCCGCTGCTGGCTTCATACCAAATAGCTTTAATAATAATCGAGCTGAACCATTTAATGCCCAAATAAATGGATATAAGATTTTATAGAACAGCATAATTGGCTTAGAAAAAACAAGTGTAACCGCTTCGGCCTTTTGGATTGCTACTGTTTTTGGTGCAAGCTCCCCGACAACTACGTGTAGGAATGTGGCGATCATAAACGCAGCACCGATAGTAAAGTAGTGGATATAATCCGTTGAAATACCTATCGAATTGAATAATGGGTGTAAAATAAACTCAAATGTAGATTCCCCGACCATACCAATACCTAATGCCGTTACAGTAATACCTAACTGACAGGCAGATAAATATTCATCTAAGTGGGTCGTTACATGCTTTGCGGCCTTGGATCCTGATTTACCTTCTGCAACGAGCTGATCAATACGAGATTGACGTACCTTTACAATCGCAAATTCCGTTGCTACGAAAAACGCAGTAAGTGCTAATAATATAATAAAAATGGTTAAATTAATCGCTGTGGACAAACAGTCGTTCTACTTATCTAAAGTAGAACGTTCACCTCCTAATTGTTTAAAAGTAATAATAGTGATTGCATAAGCGCCACACTTTCAGGTGACACTTTTTTCTTTAATTGTTGCTTTTGTTTTTCGTCCATTTGCTCCATTAGTAGCGCAACTTCTTTTTCAAGCTTTCGCATTTGGACACGTATTTCTTGAACATCTATTTCTTCTTCGATCGGTGTATCTATACTTAACATTGTTCGAATAGTATCTAAAGATTTACCTTGTGCTTTTTGCTCCTCAATCCAAGAGATCCGTTCCTTCATTGATTGATCATAGTAGCGATAATTGGATGCAGAACGTTCCACCTGGAGCAAACCTAGATTCGTATAATGATCAATTGTACGCTTTGTTACACCTGATCTAATCGCTAATTCACCAATCTTTAATTTCTCGTTCCCAAATTACCACCCCAAACCATCACGTTATAGTTTGTAGTATAACGTATCATTTTAGTAAAATACAAGTAAAAATGATTGATTTCATAGAATGTTCACAGCAGCCCCTGTCATACTATACGAATTCTCGTTCATGAAGTTTCAAAGGAGACATAGAAATTGATCCATGTCTCCTTTGTTTTACTGATCTATTCTGGCATCACTAATCATATAAGCATGATTTTTTACTTATTTAGCTGATCCTACACCCTTTCAAAATACCATTCCCCGTCTTTCATCGTTTTTGAGATTTTTTGTTTGCTCTCAGCGTATGCTAAAAAGCCAATAACCTCCGACATAACAAGTGGAAATTCCTTTTGTAGCTTAGGTCCGTACATTGCATATGCAATCTGTAAAGCCTGATGATGCCCGTCTTTAATCACTTCAACGATTCGCTCACATTTAGTAGCAATTCGATTCAGCTTTTCATCTATTACTATTTTGTGATTAGAAAATGGTTGCTGATGTCCTGGGAAAATTAAACTCGCATCGAGAGCCTGACATTTTAATAGCGACTGTTCATATTGTGCCACTGTTGGGAGTAAATTTAAATCTTCGTCAAAATCGATTAACGCATTTGTAGAGCCTGGATTTAACACTAGGTCCCCGACGAACTGCCATTTCGTTTCCTCATCATAAAAGATTATCGAATCTGGTGAATGGCCTGGTACTTCTATTACCTTCATACCACAAATTGAATCCCCGCCATAAAGCGGATGAATTTCAGTATTCAGCTTATATTTATCGCTTTCTAAAAAGGTTTTAGCCATTTTCTCTAAGCGATCGCTCGCAAATTTTGTACAACCATAGTCCTCGTATAATCGCATGAAAAAATCACGCTTTTTTTGTAGGTATGTTTTGTCAAAATGCAATCGTTCAAGGGCTAAATGGTGTGCATATACAGGAATATTCCTTCGTTCAACAATACGATTAACCTGACCTGTATGATCTTCATGATGATGTGTTAACAGGATTCTATCGATTTCATCAATGGACAGTCCATATTCTGCAAGCTTCAAATCAAAATATTCATCAAACTTTTCAGTACGAAAACCACCGTCGATTAATGTTAATGTTTGTCCATCATGATATAAATAACAATTAATCGATTTCATTTGCCCATAATTTACTTCAAAAAGTATCGGATAAACTGTTTTATTTCCTTGCTTTATAATAGCAGACACTGCTTCTCATCCCCTAAATCTTTATAAAATTGTTGACTCCTGCATTCCCACTAGCTTCCCATTTTCTAAAGGAAGTATACCGAGCATCTTTTGTTCTATAATACCCATAAAATGAACCACTGTTCAATATTGACACTCTCCATTTACGCTATATTTTTTGATTATCAAAAAAATAATATTGAAGTGAGCTTTTTAGTAAAATAATATCAAAAACGGCTTACTAGTTGATTGTAGCGTAATCGGCGAGAGTGTAGCTGACGGCATTTTCATGTCCCTACAGAGCATTGTTCTTTTGCACCGGAAGTGAAGCGGCAGGTGCAAAGCTTCCTACGGGAATAGCAAATTACTACCTGTGACGAAAGCGTACATATTTTCCACTTACACTATATTTTTTAAATTAATGCATCGTTTTGATTAGCTCAAACAGCTTGCTTATACTTTTCGGAAACGTCCGGTCCTTCATCGTACATAAGTACACATTCCGATTTAGAAATTCGCTACGGACTGGCCTTGTGAGTAAGCACTCTGTTAAATGCTGTTCAACATATTTTTGAGGGAGAATGGCAACACCGAGCCCCTCTTCTACTAGTACTTTAATCATTTCAAATCGTTCGATCTTATATTGAATATGTGGCGTTACGTGCTCCTGCTCAAACGCTTTTAATATTTGAGCACTCGTTTGAAACTGTGGCATACCAATGATCAGGGCCTCTTCGGTAAAATCGCTAAGCGTAATCCATTCTTTCGTAGCAAAGCGATGATCATTTCTAAGTAATACGACGTACGGCTCGTTATATAATAATTCACTTTTTATTTCATTATCCACAATAAGCTGGTTCGTAATAACTCCATGTACATGTAATTTTAATAATGCATGGCGCACGGTTTGATTGTACAGTGTATCAATTAACGTAATTTGATTGTGCCGATATTGCTTTTGATACGCAATAATAACTTGTGAAAACCAGTAGTTAGCGGATTCTATCATTCCTATTCGAATTTCTAAATGCTCTCCCCTTGCCATTTCCTTGAGCTCTGTATCCATTACTTCAAATTGTGAGGTTAAATGAACCGAGCGATCATAAAATTGTTGCCCTAATTCTGTTAATTGAAATTGCTTAGTTGTCCGTTCTATTAGTGGTGCACCAATTTCTCGTTCTAGCGCTTTAATCGCGTTGCTTAAGGAGGGCTGTGAAATATGTAAGGCATTTGCAGCCCTGGAAAAGCTTTTATACTTTACAATTGCAACGAAATAATTCATCTTCCGTATATCCATCGTGCCACCTCACTTATAGTTTAAAGCTATTATAATATAAAAAATTAATATTTGTTATTATAAATGTTCAAAAATATAATGAAAATATCAATTTTTCAGTATTTCGGAGGGATAAACAATGTATAAGGAACCGGAATCAAAAGTTTGGCAAGGACGCATCGACCATGATACAGATAGCACATACTTTCGTTATCATCAAATTGTTCAAATTACAACTGAAGCTAAGCAAGGATCTATTGGATTAATAGGCTTCTCTTGTGATGAAGGCGTACGCCGGAACAATGGACGTGTCGGTGCAAAAGACGCGCCATTTGCCTTACGCAAGCAATTAGCACCTATTCCATGGCGTAAGTATAGTGATGATTTTTCGCTTATCGATTTTGGAGATATTATTTGTGAGGATCAAAATTTAGAACGTGCTCAGCAGGAACTCGGCGATAAGGTTTCCGAGATACTTTCAACAGGTAAAGCCATTATCCTTGGTGGCGGTCATGAAACACTATATGGCCAATATTTAGGGGTGCGCAAAGCAGCAGGTCCCGACGCTTCCATCGGGCTACTTAATATCGATGCTCACTTTGATATGCGGTCGTATGATAGCCAAACCTCGTCAGGTACAATGTTTAAGCAAATTTTGGACGAGGACCCTAATGCACATTATTTCGTATGTGGCATTCAGCAATATGGCAATACTACTGCTCTATTCAACACAGCAGATCAATATAATGTGCAGTACTTTTTAGATGAACAATTAGATTCACTAGCATTCACTACTGAGCTAAATAATTTTATGGATGCACACGACGTTTTACTCGTTACGCTCTGCATGGATGTATTAAATGCGGCTGAAGCACCTGGGGTCAGCGCACCATCACCATTTGGCTTATCGGCTTTAAAGGTTCGTGAAATACTTCGCCAAATGGCATCACATAAAAAAACAGTAAGTTTCAGCATTTGTGAGGTTAACCCTTTACTAGATGTAGATAATAGAACAGCAAAATTAGGAGCATATTTTATCAATGAAGTAATTACAAACAGTTTCGATTAAAAGAAGGGGGATATTTATGGTATTAAATCAATTTACAACACTATGCCTAGCAGTAACATTATTTTTAGTAGGAACATTTTTAGTAAAAAGAATCGGTTTCTTAAATCGTTTCTGTATTCCAGCACCAGTAGTTGGGGGCTTATTATTCGCTATTTTAGCTACCGTTTTAAAAAGCTTCGATCTACTTGAAATTACATTAGATACATCGCTTCAATCAATTTTCATGATTACATTCTTTACGACGATTGGGCTTGGGGCAAGTTTCAAGCTAGTAAAACTTGGCGGTAAACTGCTTATTATTTATTGGCTAGCTTGTGGATTTTTAGCCTTGATGCAAAATGTAATTGGCGTTTCATTAGCGAAATTAATGGACATTCACCCACTACTTGGTGTAATGGCCGGAGCCGTTTCTATGGAAGGTGGACATGGTGGTGCCGCAGCTTACGGGGAAACAATTGAAGGCTTAGGTGTTTCCTCTGCTATTTCAATTGGTATGGCTGCAGCTACATTTGGATTAATAGCTGGTGGACTTGTTGGAGGCCCAGTTATTCAGTACTTAATTCGTAAATTCAACTTAAAACCTTCTACTGAGGAAACAGAAGAATATGTAGAAAAAGCACAGCATCCGATTACGGAAAAATCCTTCATGGTACAAGTTTTCCTTATTACGTTTAGTATGGCCGCAGGTACTTATGTTGGCGAACTGTTCTCTAGCGCGACTGGATTCGTTTTACCAGGCTACGTAGGTGCTATGTTCGTAGCGGTGATCGTTCGTAATATCGTTGATCGCTTTAACCCTGAAGCAATAAATATGAAAGAAATTAATTTAATCGGAGATATTTCATTAGGTATTTTCTTATCTATGGCATTAATGAGCATTAAATTATGGGAAGTAGCAGACTTGGCGTTACCATTAATTATTATCGTTATTGCACAAGTTATCTTTATCGTATTATTTGCGGTGTTTGTACTTTTCCGCTTATTAGGCAAAAACTACGATGCAGCGATTATGGTATCTGGTTTCCTAGGTCACGGTCTTGGTGCTACACCAAATGCAATGGCGAATATGTCAGCTGTCGTTGCTAAATTCGGTCCATCACGAAAAGCTTTCCTTATCGTACCAATCGTAGGAGCGTTCTTAATTGACGTGTTTGGTATGCCAATCATTATTACAACAATTAATATGTTTAAATAACAATACTAGCATGAAGCTTATTTCAAAAAGCGCAAACCTTTGATTTATCGGTTTGCGCTTTTTCCTTTTTCGAATGTTTCATTACCCGATTGGCAATAATGAGCATGTATTTCATTTCTAAGGGGGACAGAAAAGAATGGATAAACAGTCTGGAACATATTATTGGCCTACTACCTTTCCTGAAGCACCATCGTATAAACCGTTAAATGCCGATATTCAATGCGATGTTCTTATTATTGGAGGTGGAAGCTCCGCTGCACAGTGTGCTTATTATCTTGCTCAAACAAACTTACATGTCGTTGTTATCGAAAAATCGACCGTTGGAAGTGGAAGTACTGCTACCAATACTGCACTTCTCCAATATTCTGGTGAAAAGATGTTTATCAATTTGGTGAATACCTTTGGAAAAGCTTATATTGAAAAGCATTTAGCCCTATTAAAGGACTCCATAGATGAAATCGAAAGGGCATCCCAAACGGTCCCCATTGATTGCGAATTTACCCGTCGAGATACTTTATATTCGGCTAGCCTTCCGGAAGATATCGAGCGGTTAAAAAAAGAGTATGACTTTTTAGTAAAAAACAATTGTGATGTATCCTTTTGGACGAAGGAGGATATTGAAGCTCATTATCCCTTTAGCCGAGATGCCGCTATTTATTCCTCTAATGATGCTGAGATTAATCCATTTAAATTTACACATGCACTGCTCGATTATGCTTTTAAAAACGGGGTCCGAATTTATGAACAGACAGAAATGAATGGTCATTATTATGACGAAAAAATCAAGAAAACCATTATTTCAACAAAAAACAAGCACACGATTGAAGCACGTTATGTGATATTTGCAGCGGGGTATGAAGGAATCGACGTCAAAAAGGAGAAGCAGGTGTCCTTTGTTAGCACCTACACAGTCACAACAAATACCATTGATGATTTTTCGAGCTGGTATAACCGAACTCTTCTTTGGGAAACCGCGCGCCCATATTTATATTTACGGACAACAATGGATAACCGTATCATTATCGGGGGTCTTGATGAAAATACAACTTCCCCACAGGATCGAGATTCAAAGCTCATCCATAAGAAAAATAAGCTCATCGAGGAATTCAACGCTATGTTCCCTACTATTCAGGTTAAACCAGAGTATTTTTTAGCCTCTTTTTATGGCGGAACAGCCGATGGACTTCCGATTATTGGTGTTTATGAACAGTACCCACAAAGCTATTTCCTTTTTGCTTTTGGCGACAATGGTACGGTTTACAGTCAGCTGTTAGCTAGACTCATTGTACAAGAAATTTCCGAAGGCTATAGCCCCGACATCCAATATTATTTACAAGATCGCCCCCTTCTTAGTAAGATGAAAGACACATAAGAGTAGAATGGATTCTAGCCGTAGCATTATGAACTACGGCTCTACATATACTCCGTTAGTACTTATAGAGGTGATTCGATGTCCCGTCAACAAACGGAAAAATTATGGCGTGAAGAGAAATATCGTGTAATGTTCTTTAGCCAAAAGCATTATAACGAAATCCGCCTAGCGATGCGTGATAAAACCCCCCATGAACAAATTGAGGCATTAATTCAAGATGCATTGCTACAAACGCCATCAGAGGGTAGCAAACGAAATGCCTGCCAGCATATGTGGGGCTATTTTCGAAATATGGCTACGCCAGAAGAAAAGCTAAAATATGAAACATTACTTGAACACGACGAAATCACTACGTTGCTTATCTTACTTCAGCAATTGGCAGATCGCTATAACGTTGCTTATTTACAAGAGAGTACCATTTTACAGAACGACTCAAGGTAGTTAATCTTCGAAAGGTATCCCCCTTTATACAAGTCTCTTCAATTTCAAGCAACCTTTTTCAGGAATATACGCCTCTACTTGTATAGTTCGTTTTTAATTGGGAATGGAGGCTATTTATGAAACAATTTGCGGCACTCTCAACTATTGCTCTACTCTTTTTTATGCTGACAGGCTGCAATTCTATGGAAGAACAGAAGGCTGAGAAGGCAATCAACACCTATTACAATGCACTCATTGAAAAAGATTATAAGAGGGCTTTTTCAACTTTGTTTCCTTTTGATGATACGAATGCTCTATCGAACGGTACCCAGTTAACGAAGAAGGAAGCAGAAAAATTATTCATAGAACAAATGGATACTATGGATAAGCAAAATTACAAAATAACCTGTTTCAAAATCCTAGAAGTTGAATATGAGGATGGTCATTCTTTTTGGCACCATGTTGAGGTTACTGGCGAACACAATGGCGAATCATTTTCACATAATGAGGTTGTAGATACACACGATGGAAAACTAGTGATTAGGAGTTCAGATCCTTATGTCGAATTCCGAAATGGCAATATGAACATAGGGTTAATCTCTATGTAATTTAATATTTAAGATTTAGTAAAAAAAATTAGGGCTACCACAATAAATGGCTCCCTAATTTTTTTATTTATTTCAAAAGAGATGCTTTCGATTCCGGGCTATACAGGGCGCTTGCGCTTTTCTTTATGATAGCTCTTCTAAACCCCAATCATTGTATGTATATTTTTCTTTCTCACATATAGGCTTATAGTCTTCACAAAAATCGACTAGCTTTTTACTTCTTATCTTAAAAAATTTATCCCGTTTTGAGAAGGCTTTTACTACATCATCCCTATTGAGAATCATTTTATCCCTAAAGCAAAAGATCTCATTTTCTTCATTACCGAACGGATTGAAGTTCCCGTGCTGGCATGATTGACAGCACGCAAGACAGATACCGCTTGGAAGCTCCTTTTGTAAATACTTTAATGCATACTCAAAGGAGTCCGAAAGCTTAGATTGGTATGGATGATTATTCACTCTTACTTCAAAGTGAATCCTTTGAAATTCACCTTCATCTAATTGATCATAAAGTATGCGGGTTGGTATGGCAGTAATTTTTCCTTCTATAAGATAGTTAATATTCCTACTCTCTACTTTCAACCGACAGACCTCCAATAAATTAAAATTACCCCTTATTTTTCAACCCAACTGGCAAATAATACGAAAGATTATTAGTAATCATCCCTCCAACTCTATAACCAATGGCTCCCGCTCTTCCATTTAGCAGAAAGCTTCCTAACAACAAATTCCCTTCCTGCCTACCCTTCTCACTATTGAAAGAAACTGTAGGATGCTCGATATATTGTTGATACACCGAAACATATTCCGAATACGACTGTTGTTGATCCCTATAGGTTAGCCTGCCATCCTCATTAAATATCTCTACAGTGTCTCCCTCTCTACCAAACGCAGGCTTTTTCACATAAGAAACACCCTTTTGTAATAAAGGAGCTTGTTCAAGAAATGTCGGAAGGAAATATTCATGAATCCAGCTATGCTCCTGTTCTGTAAAAAAAGGATGCTGCTCTTCATGCAGTCCCCAAATAACTGCCTGAACTACTTTATTTTGCAGTAAAAAGGCTGAGGGAGGGTTAATAATCGTTAGCTTTTTCATTTCAACAAGCTCGAGTAGCCATAACCCAATCGGATTTCCTGTGGAATCTTCATCCTTTATCAAATTTTCAATTGGAAATGTTTGTCGATATAAAATATCAATTCTTTTACCCTCTTCATCAAAAAGCCCAATACCTCTTTGAATTTGCAGCTTGTGAAGCGGAGTAAACTTAGATGGCTGCATCCCGTCCTGCAGGTATTTCACCGTAAGATAATCCTCGAGATGATCCTCATGAGCAGTAAACACAATATGAGGAGACTTTTTCTTTGTACTTCCATACACACTGTTCCTAACAGACGTTCGTAACAGCCCCTCCATACCCTCATTTGGATTTTCTACACCGAACTCCTTGCATACCTTACCATTAATAGAGAACAATTCTTTAATAAATGTCGGTGTATCTGCATTGATTTCAATGCACTTATAGCTATCACCATATGGGATCAGGTCGAGTCGTGCTATTACACTTTCGACCGGAAGCGTTTTTAACCTTAAAAAAGAAAGCGTCTCGGGTGGAAAACCCATTTCAAGCAGTGTTTCATCTGGCACTTCTCGAAGTAAGGTCCCCATCTTAAAAAAGATGGAGCCAATACGTTCACTAGCAAGACGGATATGAGCCACCTCGGCTTCGGTCAACAGCGCTAAATCAAAAAGTGCATATTCCTCTCCGTAAAGATTCGCCCAAAAATCTTCTATCTTCCCGTAAAATTGCTGTCGTTTGCTACTATACATAGTTTCAGTCAGCACTCCTCTAAATCCGTTACGTATATAACATATACGCCTCGGTCTTCATCAATTTCAGTAGAGGTAACAAGCCTTTGCCCGATGCCTGGCACATCCACTACATCCTTTAAAAGAAAGCGAAGAACATCAAAATGAGAACGGCAGGAAATTCGAGAATACAATCGATAGTTCTCTCGTTCATTCGGGCTCCGAAATTCCACCTGTATTCCTTCACCTCTAAAGCTTCGTTCATCTTCCCCTGACAAGTTTCTTCCTAATTCTTTTACTACTAAAATCTCTTGATCGCCATCCATCTCATTAGCCGTTAGCTCGAACTGAGTTCCTTTCATAATAAAATATGTACAAAGCTGCCTTGCATAGCATTCATCTACGCCTATATTCGGAATCGAGTATTCATAAAACGGCTCATAGAGACCATTACCTTTATCAATATAGTAAATTAATCTTTTCAATAACGTCCCCACCCTATGTTAGTACGATAAACATTTTGCTAAAATCCAACCAACTGCTAAAGATAACGATAGCAGCATCGTCCCTACTGCCCGATTATCCTCTTCAATTGCTTTTTGAATACTAAAGCGGATAGTAATCGCTTCCGCTAGCATAAAGACAATAATTTGAGACACAATCCCGATGACGCCCCAAATCGCCATATCGACTAGAGATACTGAATATTCAGCAGCCGCACCTAACACAAGGGCTAGTCCCATCACTTTTCCACCTAGAAGCATAGCCGCTGATACATTTTTTTCAGCAATGAGCTTAAATTCTTTTAATTTTGGTGTACTAATTGTAAATAAAGCAACCCCCACAAGTAGTAGAACAAGTGCAACTCCTATATAAGCTAAGAAATTAATATATAAATTCACTAGAATCCTCCCTTTTCAATAAAAACTCGTTATCCTCCGTAGCTTTTTGATCCACTTCCAAACCCAGAGCTAGTCTGGCTTCCCCCTTTAAAGGAAGAACCATTTTTATAGCTCATATAGTCACTACTTTTTAATAGCGAGTTTTTATCCTTATAATATCGACCACCAAAGAAATAATGTCCACGGTAGGTTGAAGTAGAATCGTCACATACCCAAACACCATCATCGTCGTCCCAATCCCAATCCCTACATTCTTGATCAGTAGGCTGAGGTGGAAGCTCGGCAGTTGATGAACCACAGCCAGTTAGTCCAAGGGTAAGTGCAGTCGTTGTTACACCTATCATTATTTTTTGTGTTTTCCCCACTATTAACACCCCCTTCCGTTATTCATATCATAATTTTACGGAATACCTTAGAAAAAGATTCAGAAATATCTCGTTAAAATAAATAAAGAGTTCTGGCAAATCGTGAATCAACTATTTATGAAATTAACTTACTAATATTCTATAAATAACACATTATTTCTTCTGTAAATCTATAAACTATTAATACAGTTGTTTTAGAGGAGGGAAAAGAATGAAGCGATTGCCATCTAAAGGTTTACCTAAAGGACAACTATTCGAAGAAATGCAAGAAGCGCGCGCACATGATGCAAATTGGAAGGACGGACGAACATTTAGTCTTGTATATTATGCTGGTGAAGAATTAAGCAATGTAGCTAAGGAAGCTTACAATTTATTTTTCCATGAAAACGGCTTAAACCCTATGGCGTTTAAAAGCCTACAAAAATTTGAAACGGAAGTGCTGTCTATGGCAAGCTCCTTATTTTACGGAGATGAAAAAGTGGTAGGCAGTTTAACGTCCGGTGGCTCTGAAAGTATTTTAATGGCGGTGAAGGCCTACCGTGATTGGGCTAGAAAGCATCGTCCCCACATTAAGGAACCAGAGATGATTGTACCAACAACCGTTCATGCTGCATTTGAAAAAGCTGCGCATTATTTCGGGGTGAAGGCAATCCATGCACCTGTAGACAATCAATTCCAAGTAGATGTAGAAGAGGTAAAGGCATTAATAAACGATAATACGATTTTACTTGTAGGCTCTGCACCAAATTATCCACAGGGAATTGTCGATCCGATTGAGCAATTAGGCGAAATTGCAGAAGCTCATAGAATACCGTTGCATGTAGATGCATGCTTAGGTGGCTTCATCCTTCCGTTTATTGAAAGGCTTGGGGGCCATATTGCACCGTTCGATTTTCGTGTCCCCGGTGTCACATCCATTTCAGCAGATGTGCATAAATATGGCTACGCTGCAAAAGGAGTATCAGCCATACTATACCGTGATGAAGAATATCGCAGGTGCCAGTATTTTGCGTATGGGGATTGGCCAGGAGGATTGTTTGCCTCACCTACTGCCACAGGAACTCGTCCTGGAGGTGCAATTGCTTCTGCTTGGGCGGTCATGAAGTATTTAGGTGAAGAGGGCTATTCTGAGCTCGCAAGTAAAACAATGCAGGCTACGAATAAATTTCTGGATGGTCTTGCAACGATTCCTGAGCTTCAAATACTCGGCAATCCAAGGGCTTCAATTTTTACGATAGCATCAAATGAAGTAAATATTTTTGCTTTAGCGGATACATTAGAGCAGCGTGGCTGGCATATCGATCGTCAACAATTGCCAACATGCCTCCACTTTATGATTACACCCGCACATTTACACGTAGCCGATGCCTTTATTCTCGATTTAAAAGAATCCGTTCAATTTGCTTTAGACAATCCGAATTTAGCCCAGGAAGGAACCGCTGCGATGTACGGTATGATTGGACAAATGCCTGACAAGTCGAAAATTCATGATTTTATCATACAAACGTTAGATAGCACTATGCGATTGCGATAAAGGAGGCATGTGCCCATGAATGAGCGGTTACGAAAGGTTATATATGGCTCGGGTGAAAGTGTACCGGTCGTTGCTAATACGGTTATTGCTCTATATTTTCTATACTTTTTAACAGATATTGTCGGAATATCACCTGCACTGGCTGGGGCAGTTTTTATGATTGGGCGTTCATGGGACGCGTTTACTGACCCTGCAATAGGATTGATCAGTGACCGTACGAAAACACGCTGGGGACGAAGAAGGCCATATTTTTTATTTGCTGCACTACCTTTAATTATACTCTACTCATTTTTATGGCAGGAGTTTGAATTTTCAACACTTACCTCATTCATCTACTACACATTGCTCTATATGCTATTTATGACGGCTTTGACGGTGTTTCATGTTCCTTATATTTCACTCATCTCTGAATATAGCACCGATTATATGGAGCGAACGAGCATTACAAATTACCGGATTTTCTTTCAGCTTTTTTTCGGACTATTTGCAGCAGTTATACCTAAAATCGTAGCAGATGCAACAAGCTATTCAACGATGGCATTTGGAATCGGGATTTTTATGACGACCGTAGCGATTTTATTATTCAGCATGACAAATGAGCGCCCTGTCCCTATTCAAACAGAAAAAACGAAATTGCTTGGAGAGCTAAAAAGTGTTTTTCAAAATCGGGCAATGAAATATTTACTCTTCATTTATGTGGGCTGCTATGCGGCTGCCAATGTGATTGAAGGATTTGTTATTTATTACCTCAAATACTATTTAGACCGTGAGCTGGATATGTCCATATTATTTGTAATCGTTATTGGGGCTGGGATTCTTTCACTACCAATTTGGACAAAGGTCACAAAGGTAGTAGGCAAAAAGCAGACATTGTTCATCGGACTTGTCCTGTGGCTCTTGGGACAGTTCGGCTGGTTATTCATTTCGGCGGATTCACCTGAATATTTGGTGTATGCTATCGGCGCCATTGTAGGTGTTGGCTATGGTGTAGCTCACGTTCTACCATGGGCCATGCTCCCAGATGTTATTGATTTTGATGAATTAAGAATTGGCAAAAGAAGAGAAGGCATTTATTCGGGAATTATGACATTTTTCATGAAGCTCGCAAACTCGCTCGCCATCTTTTTGATCGGGCTCGTTCTAGAATTTTCAGGCTATATAGCAAATGAAGTGCAAACAGCCGAGACGATAAACGTCATTAAATGGACAATGGCGTTAGCACCAGGCATCTTTGTAGTGCTGGCACTTGTAGCAACGTGGCTTTATCCATTCAGTCGTAAGGATCATGAAAATATTAGAAGACAATTAAGTAAAAACTAACAATAGAACGCGAATGCTAAAATCAACTCGCATTCGCGTTTATTAAATTGTATAATCTGTTGTTCGAAAAGAAAATAATGAAGGCATCATACCTTTAGAAATTAATTTTTGAATAATAAGCTCATTTAAGACTAGACAAATGTGATTTTATATAGTATATTAAGTTTAATAAAATCAATTACAAAATATCAATGAATTCACCTATTACAAAGAGTAATCATGTTAAATTCGGTACTTTTTGTAATAAGTGAATTCTTTTTTTGGAAAACATGTGATTTTATTAAATTTATTTAATTAATGGAGGTCATTCTAATGACACAAGGTACAGTAAAATGGTTTAACGCAGAAAAAGGTTTTGGATTCATCGAAGTTGAAGGCGGAAACGACGTATTCGCTCACTTCTCAGCTATCCAAGGTGACGGCTTCAAAACTCTTGAAGAAGGTCAAAAAGTTGAATTCTCAGTAGAAGAAGGTCAACGTGGACCTCAAGCTACAAACATCGTAAAACTTTAATTTTAATGATGTAACCAATATAGAGGTCTGTTAGTCATTCATTGACTAGCAGACCTCTTTCCATTTTGCTATATCATCACTCAGTGTCTATTCATACGTTAGGTCGCCGCTGATGAAGCAGCAGCTTGGTCAGCCTTTACACAATCAATTGCCACGACTATTGCAATAATGATGGATTCCATTTCTTCATTCAACACTTGAACCTCGTAGCTATCGCCCCATGTGAACCACTCCTTGCTTACGCTCCCGACAACTTCACCATGCTGAAGCACCTGAAAATTCATATCCCACCAGTTACCATGTACTTCAATACCTGCTGCATCAATTGAATAGCGTGCCTTTAAAAAAGAAAACTCCTTCTTAATCGTTAGCACCTCTTGCCCATTCACTTCCACAAAAAACTTAGGTAAAAAGCTAAACACTTTTTTAGTAATAAGTCCAACCTCATCCCGCGCAGCGTTCATAATCGAGAAGGTCTTCGGAATTTGCATAAAACTCCCCGCTACAAAATAAACGTCCTGCTCCTTCTCATCCTTTACTGTAAATTTTCCACTTAAACTAAATACCTTCTGCTTTATATATAGTTGCTTCATACTTATCCTCCAATTATAAATAATCGAATACATTTCACTACTATGTTCTACTCATTCTCCTCAGATTCCTTCAAGACACATAATTTCCATTCTTAACTTCGCCCATTTTATCCAAAACCCGTTCACTTCTATTGACAGAAAATTCTTACTTAATGTATGATTTTGGTATTACCACAGCATTCAAGTTGTATTACCGAAAAAAGGAGGACGATAATATGACAGAAAAGGAAAGCTCCTCAGATAAAATTGAACACGAACTTATTCAATCGATCCTAGCTGGTTTTTATTGTGTACGAAGCACTTTACCGCCTGAAAGAGAGCTTGCCAAACAATTTGGTGTTGGTCGTCCCACTATTCGGGAGGCACTTCAACGTTTAGGAAGGAGTGGATGGATTACAGGGAGAAAGGGAATGCCGGCGATGGTTAATGATTACTGGCGCAGTGGGAATTTGACGACACTCGTTAATATTATTGAAAACCATCAATCCATGACAGATGATTTTATCGGGTACCTATTAGAATTAAGAAGCTCGTTAACACCGACCTATATTCGAGATGCTATTACGTATAATCAGCCAAAAGTCGTGGCTCTCCTTGCCAATCTAGAAAGTCTAGAAGATTGTGAGGAAAGCTATGCAGCATTTGATTGGCACTTGCAAAAAAGCTGTGCTGGTCTTGCTGCTAACCCTATTTATCTACTCATTTTAAATAGCTTTGATTCGATCTATGAAGAAATGGCGAGGCGATATTTTTCCGTGAAAGACTATCGTGATCTGTCCTCAAACTATTACAAATGCTTATTACAAGCTGCATTAAATGGAGATGCAACTGAGGCAGAGAGATTGTCCAAAGCCACAATGGAGAAAAGCTTGACCCTTTGGAAAGCAAGAATAAAATAATAATAGTTGGAGGCGTGAGATATGAAGTTAAAATATTTTAAAGAATATTTCTCTTATCCTGATATATTAGTCATGAGCCTTTTATTTCTTCTTAGCTTTGGAGTTATGGTATATCATTTTAATTCTATCGCAATATTAGGTGCCTTTATTCTCGGAATGATCCTGTATTCTTTAGCTGAATATATGATTCACCGTTTTGTTTTTCACTTAAAGCCCCCAAAGAATGCTTTTTTATTAAAGTTGCTAAAGCGCTTGCATTATGACCACCATGCTAATCCAAATGAATTACACTTATTATTTTTACCCCTATGGTATAGCGTACCAAACATTGCCGTTGCAGGAGCCATTTTTTATTTCTTTTCGTCTAGCCTGATTATGACGAATGCCTTTATTGCAGGAATTATCATCTTCCTACTTTATTATGAGTGGAAGCATTATATCGCCCATCGTCCTCTTCAGCCCATCTCTCCATGGGGACGTTGGATGAAAAAAGTCCATTTACTGCATCACTTTAAAAATGAAAATTTCTGGTATGGCGTAACGAATCCAGCCTATGATTATCTTATGGGCACCTTTAAAAACCAAAAGGATGTAGCCCAAAGTAAAACCGCTAAAGATTTAGAAAAGCGAAACTAATAAAATTCCATAAGAGAACCTTTTCACAATGAACCGCATGACTCTCAACTGAGGAATGTAAAAAAAGAGTATTTGGCGTATTTGAATATTTTAAAATAGAGCAGCAAAGGTACTAAAAACAACTTTCCTCCTCCACATTATTTAGCGATATTACTAATTAGGGCCATCAGAATTGATGGTCCTACTATTGTTTAATTCAATCTTTTAATAGAAAAAATGGTACAGAATCGATCTCATGGATATGTTAGGAATCGATACTTTGTTTGCTATCCAAACTTTTTCCGTTACAATAATAATCAAAATCGATTGAGGATGTGTGACATGAATTTTGATGAAGTGATGGAGCAACTAGAAGCATTAGGGAAAGAGCGTACGAAGAAAATCTATGTCTCAAACGGTGCAAAAGAACCTGTATTCGGCGTTGCAACAGGTGCGATGAAGCCTATAGCCAAAAGAATAAAAATCAACCAACCACTAGCAGAACAGCTTTACGCTACAGGCAACTATGATGCAATGTACTTTGCAGGGATCATTGCCGACCCAGTTCATATGACCGCGGATGATTTTAATCGTTGGATCGATGGCGCTTATTTTTACATGCTTTCGGACTATGTTGTCTCAGTAACACTAGCAGAATCGCCTATCGCCCAAAGCATTGCCGATGAATGGATTGCAAGTGGTGATGAGTTGAAAATGTCCGCTGGATGGAGCTGCTATTGCTGGACCCTTGGCAATCGAAAGGACGAGGAATTTTCTATCCCTAAGTTAACTGACATGCTTCAAGCCGTGAAAGCAACAATTCATGAGGCACCTCCGCGTACGCAAGCTTCTATGAATAATTTTTTAACGACTGTCGGTGTCTCCTTTAAGCCGCTACACCAACAGGCGATTGAAACAGCCCAAAGCGTGGGTCCGGTAGAAATTCAGCGTGATAATAAAAAAAGCAGTATTGTACATGCCTATGAAAGTATCCTAAAGGAAGTTGAGCGTAATCGAATCGGCTTTAAAAGAAAATATGTACGATGCTAAGGAGAGGTTACAATATGAACTACGATCATTTAGTAGATGAAAAAAGACGCGAAGCTTTTATAAAGCTCGTAGAAACAATTGAAAAAAATTTACCTAATGGATTTGAAAAACTTGAAGAATACGGTGGGATAGGCTATGTCGTCCCTCATTCTCTCTATCCAAAGGGCTATCATTGTACGCCTGAAAAGCCACTTCCCTTTCTCGGTCTTATTGCGCAAAAGCGACATATCGGACTTTACCATATGGGCATTTATGCTGATCATGAACTCCTACAATGGTTCCAAGATGAATATGCTGAGAGAGTACCTACAAAATTAAACATGGGGAAAAGCTGTATTCGACTAACGAACACAAAGCATATTCCCTATGAGCTGATTGGCGAACTCCTGCAAAAGATGACACCACAGCAATGGATTGAGCTGTATGAAAAACAATTGGTGAAAAAATAAGGGGCTGTTTTGGCCCCGAAGATTTACCTTCTCAAAGCTACATTGGGAAGGTTATTTTTTAACATTTGATATTCCGAATTACTCCACCTGTTCACCGCGTTCATTTAAATACAAATAAGAGTGTTCTTTGACATCTACCGGTACTATATAATGTACAATCGTTGGTTTTCCTGGTGTTATATTTACAAATTCCTTATTCTTTCTATTCTCATATATCGTAATGGATGCCACTTCATGCTCTGATTTCAAACCGAGCATCCTTACTGTAGTCGTCTCATCATCTATCGTGACAAACTGACCTTCATTAAAAATATTTCCCGAATGCCATGTCATCGAACTATACACATATTGACCATCGTGATATTCAAATACCGCTAATGCACTTAGCCCATCTGAATATGAAATTAACGCCGAACGAGTATTATGGAATGTCGATACATATTCCAATGTCGGCTCCCCAAATTTTACATGAGCCTCATCTAACCTTTTTCCAACAACCTCAATTATTGTTTGCTCATCATAACCAATGTTATTTCTATTCGGTGACATGAAGAGTTGTAGCGTAGAAACAACGAAAACAATTATGAATAATACTCCGATTTTCCGATGCTTATTTTTAAATAAAAATACAATGGCTGCTACAACTAATACTTGCATGAATAATAGGGTTAACCAATTACTCCATTCATAATAAAGCAATTTCATCCCATTATTTTTTTCGTCTCCAATTTTAATATATGGAATCTCCGCTACTGGTTCGAGCTTTGCAATTAGAGCTGGTGCTTGAGAAACGAGTTCCTTTATCGATTCAACTTGTTGCACTTGTTGCGGAGTGTCCCCATGCCATAAAGCTTCCTGGAAGTAATGGAGCAGCTCACTAATTAAAAAACGCTCCTGACTATTTAAGGATGAATCGCTATAAAACTGACCACTGTTTTTTTCAAGTGCGAGACGCATTAAATAAGCATCCCCAGCATAGAAAAATTGATTAGTATCGTCCGATTCTAAAAGGATAACCATGTCATTAAAATAATTTACAATCGCTTCATCGACACTACCAAAACGTGCATCTCCACTAGCCTCTTGTGGTACTCCCTCGTTCTTTACATTAATAGTTAAGTATAATAAAGCAGAGATCACAATCATACTTACAACGATGAATGATGGCATATAATTGCGTTTTTTTCGTTGTCCATTTAATATGCTGTGCTTCAATTGTGGAGACATTTTTTTAGTATTCAATGAATCGGATAATGCTTTAGAAATCGGATCCATCCACGAACTCCCCCTTCTCCAGTAAATCCCCTAGCTTTTGTCGACCTCGCCTCAGCCTTGTTTTCACCGTATTTTCTGAAACAAGAAGAATCTTTGCTATTTGTGCTGTCGTCATTTCTACATAATGATAAAGCACAATTACTTCTCGATATTTTACAGGCAAGTTTACAATTTGATCATAAAGCTCTGCCATAATTTCTTTTTTAATTATTTCCTCTTCAACATGAGTTTTCGAAATTAAATTTTGACTCAATTGCACTAGCTTCGTGCCCTTATACTTCCAGCTCATTAAATACGTTTTGCATCGATTCACGGCAACTTGATACAAATACGTTTTCACATTTGCCTCATGCCTAAATTTATTTTGTGCCTGATAAAATCGCAGGAACGTTTCTTGCGTCAAATCCTCGGCAATTTGCCAATCTTTCGTATACGTATAGCAAAGTCGTAAAATATAATCTCCATTATTATGTAAAATTTCTTCAAACGTTTGGAACTCCATTGTAGCCTCCTTTCAACACTTACCCCGTTAGACCTTCTCGTCAACGGAATAGTTTCAAGTTTCCAAATTTTATTTTCAAGGTATGTAAAAATCAATTTTCAATCAATAAAAAAGTCTACTAGCTACAAGTTATTAACCTACTATTCAATCTACACTCAGCAAGCCACCATACTAGTCCTGATTAACGCATTCATGCCGTAGTTAAATTAAATCAGCTTCCTTAATCGGTATCATTAAGTATTTGCTAAGAAGCCTCTTACATTTAATTTCTGATTATATTGCCAACCGAATTCTCCTCATGTATAAATTCAGATGAAAGGCATTTGAGTTAAACAGATTTCAAATGCCTTTGGTTGTTTAATATTAAATTTTCTATGAGAAAATCGCACTTACTTACAATTTGATTCACGGAACATAAGCTAAATGAGGTTTAATTTTTTTATTATTTTAGAATGGGTTCTGTCTGTTACTCGGGCTTTATTTTATTCGTTTTTTTCTTTTCTCCACCTTTACCTAATATTTCCTTTCTAAAATCACTTAAAATGGCAAGGGCCATGGTAATCAGGACAAAAATCAGTGGAAAGGCACTCACTATAATAGCTGTCTGCATTGCTTCGAGACCCCCGGAAAGCATTAATACGACTGCTGATGCACTTAGAAACAACCCCCATACAACTTTAACAATAATCGGAGGATTTAAGTTACCATGAGTAGTCTGCATCCCTAGAACGAAGGTAGCTGAATCTGCCGACGTAACGAAAAAAGTCGTAATCAATAAAAGCGTAACGACTACTAAGACATTTGAAAATGGTAAGAGGTTATATACTGCAAATATTGCTGTTTCCAATCCTTCACCCGAAATATTTGCCCCCTCAAAAAACTCAAAATGAATAGCTGTTCCTCCGAAAACAGCAAACCAAAAAGCACATACGATCGTCGGAATAACAAGCACAGCAATCATAAATTCCCGAACTGTCCGCCCCCTTGAAACTCTGGCAATAAAGGTCCCAACAAAAGGAGCCCACGCAATCCACCAAGCCCAATAAAAAATAGTCCAATCTTGTATCCAGGAAGCTTGCTCTTTATTGAAGGGGGTCAATCTTAATCCCATACTAGGCAAGTTTTGAACATAACTTCCTAAGGTTGTTGTAAATAAATCCAGTACAAACCCAGTTGGACCTAAAATTAAGAACGTAAATAGCAGAATGACCGCTAAGACTAAGTTTGCATTGCTTAATAGACTAATTCCTCTTTTTAGACCGGTACTAGACGAAAGAATAAATAAGACCGTAACGATTGCCATGATGATTAGTTGGACAGTAAAGTTGTTAGGCACAGCCGGAACTACATAATGAATACCTCCATTTATTTGTGTAGCACCTAGTCCCAAAGAAGTGGCCACCCCAAAAATAGTAGCAAACACTGCGATAGCATCAACTATTATTCCTACCGTTCCTTTTGCCCGGTCCCCAAGTAGAGGCGTTAACGTGACACTTAATAAACCCGGCTGTTGTTTTCTAAATTTGTAATAAGCTAAGATCAGTCCGATAACCGAATATATTGCCCATGCATGAAAGCCCCAATGTAAATAGGTATAGCGTAAAGCAATTTTTGCTGCTTCTCCTGTTCCACCTTCCCCAATTGGTGGATTGACAAAATGAGAAATTGGCTCAGAAACGCCAAAAAAGAGAAGTCCAATCCCCATCCCAGCACTGAACAGCATAGCAAACCACGTACTATTTTTAAATTCAGGTTTATCATCATCCTTACCTAACTTTATTTTTCCGTACTTACTAAAAATCAAAAATACAGCGAATAGAAGGAAAAAGGTTGCCGATAATTGATAAAACCAACCAAAGGATTCTAAAAAGAAACCCTTTGTATGATCCATCACTTCTCCTAATTGAACAGGAGCAACTATTCCCCAAATAACAAAAGCACTTGCAATGCCAATTGAAATCCAAAATACATGTGATACCTTACTCAATTATCCCAACTCCCAATGAACGAAGATAAATTTATCTTTCCCCATTGATAGAAAATAATGAGATGGATTCTCCAAACGATAAAAGGCAAAAATATGGTCTTATTTACTAATAATCGTTGTTATTTCAATAATAACTATCCAATAAAAATCATCATTTATAAAAAAAAACCATAAATATGCAGACAAGTTCAAAATTTATGATTTGAAGCACCGTTTCAAAAAAGCGGTGCTTGTTTTATGCTTTATCAAATTTTGTACCCTTAATGCAATTTATATATTGCAAAAAGCAATTTATAATGTATATTATAAGTAATCAGAAAATTAAGGGGGCTGTACTATGTTTAAACGAAAAAAGTTTTCAGATGAGCGTGTTACAAATATGCAAAACAAAATTTATCGGGAAATTTTTACGATTATTACGGTCATTTGTTTCGTAAGCATTGCCATTAAATTTTTGACTATTGGTAAGGAATTTAACTTAATCATAACGGAGACTATTATATTGATATTGTCAGGTGTATATTATCTGTTTAGATCAGTAAAGATGGGGATTTTCTCAGAAGAGGTGGAAATCTCGAATGCTAATAGTAAATTTAAATACAGTACACGTACAATGGCAATCGGGATTATTTATGGTCTATTCTTAAGTATAATATTCGGCGTGAATAGTGCATTTAATTATGCAGATAGCACAGCGCAAGCAATTGAGTATTTCTTTATCGTATTTTTAGTATCACTCATCATTTACATTCCTGGGTTGCTGATAGTATTACTAGTTCCATACAGTATGGCGAAAAGCCAAAGCGATAAAGTAAATCGTAAAATGTTAGATGAATTGGATGATGAAGCATAAATGAAAAATGTTCGATTAAAAGCTGCCCGAATTGAAAGTGACATGTCACAGGAGGATTTAGCGAAAAAGGTAGGCGTCACCCGTCAAACAATTGGTCTGATCGAATTAGGAAAGTACAATCCAACGCTTTCGGTTTGTATAGCGATTTGCCAGGCATTAAATAAAACATTGAATGATTTATTTTGGAATGAAGAAGTTTAAAAGTGCAAGATGTTAAGTCGTTTGGAAATACATTCATTCGTAACAATTTGCAAAGGCCGATTATTTAATTGATAATCGGCCTTAGTTATAACAATACCGTTTCACGAACAATTTATCGCACTCAAATATAAGTCTAATGAAGATTCGACTTCAGATGCAACGAGCTCAATAAAATCTTGATAATCTTCTGTCGTATGTGCTTTATCTAACGCATTGTAATACGCCAAACGATTCCCAACTTTAATAACAATCGGCGGATAACCCGATTTCAATAACTCCAAATTTAATAATAGTCTTGAAGTGCGTCCATTACCATCAATAAAAGGATGAATCCCTACAAAAATAGCGTGTAGCATAGCCCCACGAAGAACTGGATGGAGCTGCTGTGCTTCTGTTTCATACCAACTCATTAAAGCGCCCATTCGCTCTTGAAGAGCCGTTTTCAGAATGACAAATTCAAAGCGTTTATAGATATTTCTTAAATTGATTAGGTGAAATTAATAGCTTTTACTCTAGCGACAAGTTGGATCATAGAAAGTAGCTTTGCAATGTAAACATCTGTACCAAATCCCCCTTGGCAGACATCATTAAGATCGGGATCATACTTTTATTTGTAATATTTTTTTAGCATTCCATTCCACCAATTTTGGGAGTCACGTAAGCAAACGATTAGGTAAATTCAATAACAATGTAGAATTATTAATTAACACTTAGAGTATTTATAAACACGTATTCAAAGGAGAGATGCAACAGTAGAAAAAAATAGTTTATCCAGAAATAGAGACATCTGGTTGGGTAGAGTTTATTACAGTTGTTTTACCAATTGCTCTTTTGGCAATAATTAGTGTAATCATTGTCGCTTTTGTATATATCGTTAGGATAGTTAATCGTTATTTAGCGAACGCTAAAATAGCCGAACAGAAATTAAAAATGGAAGAAACAGATTTACAAGAGATTAAACAACGTCTTGAACGAATTGAAAAAATCTTAAGTGAGGTTGAGTGATATCTTTCTTATTGTGCTAACTTGGTGGAAATCAATTAAACATCTATAATAAAGGGGATATCATAATGCTATATAAGATTTGGAATGGTGCATCAGCAATCGTTATTAAAGATTATAGTGTATTAATGGTAAGAGCAAACAATTCAATTAGTTGGGGTGTTCCATCGGGGGAAGTAGAAGATGACGAAACAGCAAAGGAAACTTGTATACGTGAAGTTTTTGAAGAAACTGCATATAAAGCTGAAATAGTTAAAGAGATACATACCAAAAATTCAATTATCAAAGATTATAAAGTAACACCACATCACTTCTTATGTGAAATTATCGGTGGCAAATTACAATATCATGATCCTGATGAAGAAATTGAAGAAATTTCATGGAAAAATAATAGTGAAATTTCAACAATAATCCATAATTATCCTGAAGACAAGGAAATTATTGAACAACTATTACTAAATTTATAATCTTAAAGGCTTCTGGTCAGATTAATGCGGATTTACACGGGTAATCAATGAAGTGTGCCCAAACGGCGCTTTAGGTAGGATTGCATATAACTATATAATGTAGTTTGGTATACTTTATGATAAAAATGAAGTGGAAGTGTTATAGTAATGGAATTTATATTCGTACTACTTATATGCCCAATTACTGTTATTATCGCATCAATAATCAGTTATTACCTAGTAAAAAAATGGTTTTTAACGCCTATATTAACTTTTATTGTATTTACTATTCTTACGTTTACCCGTTTTAATGAAACTTTCTTTTTTTGGGTAATCATTTATACAATACTTTCAATTATCGTAAGTTTATTTTTTAAATTTACAAAGAAAAACTGAAAATTATTTTAATTATACATACCAAAAGTTTGGAAATGCATCAAAAAACCTCGAATAGCGGAAACCTGTATGTAGCAATTTTTTAATTGATTAATTTGTTCTGATTATTACCTGTAATTCCTTTATCAAAATGAACTGAAGACATGAACTGAAGACATGAACTGAAGACCCGAATGAAGCACCCATTATCCGATAACTTTTGAGTGACAATAAATCATTTACCTCTTTCCCCCGTAAATAAATCCCACAATTGTTGTAAGGTTTGAAAAGAGCGGAATTGAAACCGTCATTAATTCCCCCAATAAGTATCAGGCTTTAAAGAAAAACATGATACCTGAATTTAATATCTACTCTTCCTTTTAACTCCCACAACCATTTTTCACTACTTGCCATACCCAATAGCACAACGTTACAATTATTGTAAATTAAGTAGAGATGTTGCGTTTTTTCATGACGCTTATTCAAAGTATACTTTTATTTATTTTCATCCCCAATTTTAGGTGAAAAATAATACGATAACAATCTAGTACTGGCCGAGGAGTATAGACATGAATTTAGGTGCAAAAGTAACACAAAAACAATTAATGAACGTTTTACTAAATGTTGCCGTGACGCGTCCGGTTTTTATTTGGGGCGCACCTGGTATCGGGAAATCCGCTTTAGTAGAGGAGTTTGCAAGCCAAGTTGGTCTGCCATGTGTTTCATTACTAGGTAGCCAGCTGGCGCCTGAGGACATTATCGGAGTCCCTCAAATTATTAACGGCAAAACAGAATTTTGTCCGCCAACGATGATTGCTAAGGATGAGCCGTACTGTTTATTTTTAGATGAATTAAACGCCTGCTCTCAAGAGGTGCAAAAATCATTTTATAGCTTAATCCATGATCGTCGCGTAGGCAATTATACACTACCCGAAGGCTCTATCGTCATTGGTGCAGGCAACCGCGCTCAGGATAGTGCCATCGTAAAGACGATGAGTTCTGCCCTTATTAATCGTATGTTCCATGCACAGCTGCATGTGTCACACAAAGAATGGTTAGAGTGGGCAATGGGTGCTAGTATTCATCCACTCGTAATTGAATATTTACAAGTACGTCCGGATCATCTATGGAAGCAACCGCCAAAGCATGAGGAGCCTTTCTCTACACCGAGAAGCTGGCATATGTTAAGTGATGCTCTATATGAGTATGGGGACGAAAATTTAACAACTGAAATTATCGGTATTTTAGCTGAAGGGTGTATTTCACCTCAGCATGCTGCACAATTTAAAGCATTTTATAAGCAAAGTGATACAAAATACTATTTAAATAAAATCTTAGCAGGTGAAATGAAGTTTCCAAGTGCGCCTGAGGATCGTGATATTTTATACTTCCTCGTACAAAGCTTCCGTGCTCAAATCATTAAAGAGCTACCACCAACAAATGAAAAAATATCCGGAACACAACGCAATTTCGCCCATCAAGCAAAATCACTTATTAAGGACTTAGCTGCCATTAGTCACGAAATGGCACAGCTTGTTGTCGTTAATCAAGAGGATGAGGATAACTTACCAAACTGGTTTATGACTGAAATCATTCGTGACCTACCTCGACTTGTTGATCGAAAGGATAAATAATATGGCGAATAATAAACGGCAGCAAACTACGAGCGAGAAAAATTTTTCAGCGGCGTGTCTGTTTTTAAATGAGCATCCGATGTTTTCTAGACTTTTTTATAGTACTTATGTAAGAAGAGATAGCAATTACAGCGGCTCAGCACAAGGCTATGCATATGTCACGGAGGGTGGAGGCATTTATTGTAATCCGAGCAAGAACCTCTCTACGGATGGATGGGTGTATGTACTTTGTCATTGCTTGCTTCATTTAGGTTTTGAGCATTTTAAGCAGAAAGAGCATCGCAGGCTATGGAATATTGCCTGTGATGTAATTGTTGCACGCTTTTTATCGGATATGAAAATCGGTCGTCATCCAGAAGGACTAACACCACCGACAGATGCTAAAACAAAAGATGAAAATACATTATACAATCATTTTGTTGAGCAGGGAGTCGAGCAGCAATACATCGGCTGGGGGACTGCAGGACCTAATGAGCCAGATATGTTTGAAGAGGAAACTAGTTATTACTTTCAAAAGGAATGGGGCTATTTATTAGCCGAAGGGATAGCCGATGCTGTTAGTCTAGCGGTCGAAGTTGCCAGCGGAGTTGCACCATCTTTTAGTGGTACTAGCAGGTCTTTAACCGAAGCGGAGCAAGCGAAAAATTGGTTTATTAGTAGCTATCCCCTTCTCGGCTCGTTAGCATCAAGCTTTACTATCATTACGGATTTACGCCTCTGTCAACAGCTTGATATTTCGATTGCCGCCATCGATGTGATGAATCAGGAAATTTATATAAACCCTTCAGCAAGTCTTTCGCTAGATGAGATGAAGTTTGTTCTTGCACATGAGCTTCTCCATGCCGGTCTTTGTCATCATGAACGTAGGCAAGGACGCGATGCTTACTATTGGAATGTCGCCTGTGATTACGTTATTAACGATTGGCTTGTGGAAATGAGCATTGGTGATATGCCTAAAGCAGGTGTTTTGTATGACCCTGATTTAAAAGGGCTAAGTGCAGAGGAAATTTATGACCGTATCGTAACAGACTTACGTACCTACCGTAAGCTCTATACACTACGGGGGCGCGAAGGAAGAGATATGATTGATGATGGTCCCCGGGCTCCGTGGATACTTCGAGAAGGCATGTCTCTAGAAGATTTCTATAAGTCATGTCTATCTCAAGGTCTTGAGTTCCACCAAGGACGCGGACGAGGTCTACTTCCTGCTGGATTAATTGAAGAAATTCGGGCACTTAGCATGCCTCCAATACGATGGGATGTAGAGCTTGCAAAATGGTTTGACCATTATTTCAAGCCAATTGAAAAAAAGCGCACCTTTTCAAGATTATCACGCAGACAATCTAGTACGCCTAATATTCCACGACCAAGCTATATTATAAACGATGACGATATTAAAGGGCGCACGTTTGGTGTTGTACTTGATACATCTGGCTCCATGGATACTAAGCTTCTCGCTAAGGCACTCGGTACGATTGCAAGCTACAGTATTGCACGTGATGTCGAGGCTGTGCGCGTTATTTTTTGTGATACTGTTGCCTATGATGCCGGCTATATGCGAGCAGAAGATATTCCAGGCTCCGTTAAAATTAAAGGGCGCGGCGGTACGATATTACAGCCAGCTATTACGCTATTACAAAAAGCGGAGGACTTCCCGAAAAACGGTCCGATTTTAATCATCACAGATGGCTTTACTGACCGCTTACAAATCGCCCATCCACATGCTTTTGTTTTACCAAAAGGAAACCGATTGCCATTTATTGCAAAGGGCGAAGTGTTTTATATTGATTGAACACCTTTCTAAGCGGCGTTCATTTTTAAGTGCCAAGTTTATAGTAATCAACTTGGCACACTTATTTTTCGTTCATCATATGCACTACTTACAAACTGTTGTTGTCTGCATTTGCTTTATAGAATGCAATGATCTGGGTATCAGCATTTACAACATACATTAATCCATTAGCACAGCCGAATATTATTGATAATTCTCCCCCACAAAAAATCTAATCATACTTTGACGATGACAAACATGTTACTCATGATGAACACGCAAATCAATGCTATAAAAGTTAGTTTCCACTAGTCAAACAGTCATATAAACATACCTCATCCTCGTTGCATAATCCACTTTCTAAATAGTTGCACATTACATAACCTCTACACAATTCTAAGTAAAACCTAATTTTTTTTTAAAACTAAATACGTTTTTTTATGAAATATGGACAAGATACTTATTACAAATACAATTCTTTAGGTAACCAGCACATTTTTATAATTCAACAGGAGGTTACATATGCAATACGTTATTTCTATTTTAGGTATTATTGTTGTATTGTTTTTGGCTTGGTTGGTAAGTTCCAATCGAAAAAATATAAAAGTCAAACCAATTATCCTAATGATTGTTATTCAAATTCTTTTAGCTTTGTTATTGTTAAATACAGAATTTGGATTGATCATCATCAAGGGAATAGCTGCTGTTTTTAACACGCTGCTAGAATATGCAAATGAAGGGGTTTCCTTCGTGTTTGGCGGCATGGCGAACGAGGGAGAGGCTCCATTCTTTTTAACTGTATTGTTGCCAATTGTATTTATTTCTGCATTAATTGGTATTCTTCAGTATCTGAAAATCCTGCCAATCCTTATGAAGGGAATTGGATTGTTATTAAGTAAAGTGAATGGAATGGGTAAGCTGGAATCATATAACGCGGTTGCTTCACTGATGGTCGGACAATCGGAGGTTTTCATCACATTAAAGAAGCAACTCGGTCTGCTTTCAAACCAACGTATGTATACTCTATGTGCGTCGGCGATGTCGACTGTATCAATGTCCATCGTTGGGGCTTATATGACAATGCTGGAACCGAAATATATTGTCACTGCTTTAGTATTAAATTTATTTGGCGGTTTTATCATAGCTTCTATTATTAATCCTTACGAGATTGATCCAAATGA
This sequence comes from Lysinibacillus sp. 54212, assembly GCF_036662795.1. Lineage (NCBI taxonomy): Bacteria > Bacillati > Bacillota > Bacilli > Caryophanales > Bacillaceae > Lysinibacillus > Lysinibacillus sp. 54212. The sequence continues at coordinate 3,144 of NZ_JBAFWZ010000023.1, read as the reverse complement.
GGATATATTAGAAATAGAGGCGCATGAACAACAATCCTTTTTTGAAATGCTAGGCGAGTATATCATTGATGGTTTCAAGGTTGCGATTATCGTCGGGGCCATGTTGATAGGGTTCATTGCATTGATGGCAGGATTCAACCATGTGTTCGAAGTGTTATTCAACATTTCTTTCCAAACTATATTAGGTTATATCCTTGCTCCAGTAGCCTTCATCATGGGGATTCCTTTCTCTGAAGCGGTTAGCGCTGGATCGATTATGGCGACTAAACTGTTGACCAATGAATTTGTAGCGATGTTGGAATTATCCGGAGGCAATTATCATTTTAGTGAAAAAACAATGGGTATTCTTTCTGTATTCCTTGTTTCCTTCGCCAACTTCTCATCTATCGGTATTATTGTTGGGGCTGTCAAAAGTCTGAACGAAAAGCAGGGAAATTCCGTTGCCCGTTTTGGGTTGAAACTGTTATATGGAGCCACACTTGTAAGCGTACTTTCAGGTATCATCGTTAGTTTGATTTTATAAAGTAATTTTCTTGCTGTTGGAATGGGAATCAGTGACCGAGAAATAGAAAATGCGCTTCTAATTAAAAGGCAGTGGTTCCCACCACCGCCTTTTGATTTAATAGCCATTTACAAAGTTTGAAATCGCTTCTCTTTCGTCTTCTGTCAATTCCCTACTTACATGTTTTTTATATTCTTTTATTATTTTCTGTTGATCCCCACCGCAAATATCTGTATATTTTGCAATCATTCTAAGCTTGGCTACTTCCTGATTATATTCCTCTTTTGAAATTGGCTTTTGATGCGAAGGAATATATGTTTCGGCATCAAATTGCTCTAACTCATCTAATAGCCGTAGCGTTTCTTTGATTGTATAGTTTTCTTTAACAGCATACATTTTAGGATAAATGCAGTCTGCAAGGAAAAGAATCTTCTCTTCCTTGATATACACTATTGCAGAGTCCGCAGCATGGTCCCCTCCAACATGTTGAACAATACATGTTACCCCGCCAAGGTCGATTTCTATTCGTTTTTCAAAAGTTATATGAGGTAGGACAATGTTGATGTCTCGGTGATCCTTGAATTCCTCCTTAATGGCTTTGGCGCAAAATTCAATTTCTATTCCCTCTTTCACTCGCGCATCGATTGCCTCGTCTGACCATGAAAATGGGATTAATTTCTCCATCTCTTCCTTTGTTTCCTTGAAGGCGATGGAAACGGTATTAGATAATGCTGAAAGACCAAAGATATGATCCCAATGCCAATGAGTAAGAACAACTAGATCAGGATTTGGAACACCTCTTTTTAAAAGTTCTTTTTGAAAATAATTAGCATGGTCCTCAGAGTTACCCGCATCGATCATTAATGTCTTATTATTGCCGACCACCATTCCTAGAATAGGTCGATCGGTTACTGATATTGGCGTTATATACCAAAAACTGTTACCTATTTTGTTAATTGCGTGCATAAAGGTATCTCCTTTTTATATTATTTTAATTGGAATAGCGGTAATATATTCTATTGTAGAATTTTCAAAGATCGGTGCCTTTTATGCTTTAATGCACTTACGTTCTCCACTATTCAGAATCTAATAAATTTCTAAGCAACAAAAAAGTACCAAGTCTAAAATAAATAGACTTCGTACTTATATTTTAAAAAACAACTTACTAAGATCGCCTCATCGTAACTTGCCAATGTGCGGTTTTTAAAAATAGGAATTCTACAATATTTTATGCTTATTTTTTCTTTGTAGATCCCTTTAATTGCTCTTCCATCCTAGCGATTGATTGTCTACGCCGGGAATTTTTTCTCTCTATATTTTCTAGCTCTTCAGGATTCGCAAATTCCTTACTAATTTCAGCTTCTTTAATATTTTCTTTCGTATTTTCAACCATTTTCCCTAGACTTAGCGCATTCTCGGACTTCTTATTAAATATGTCATGTCTGTCATTTTCCATCCCTGTTCCTCCTAGTTCATTTTTAAATACCTTCATTAGTTTGGATGTCTTTATTTTATTTATACAGAAAACAAGGAATTCAAATGAAAGGAATCTTTATTCAATTAATTATTTTTCACTCAAAAAAATAGCAGGCTTAAACGACCACCTGCTGAAGCACACTGAATTTTCACTACATTCATTCTCCTATATTGAAAATGTCATTTTTTAATCATCACAGATAACTTTATTGATCGCTTATAAAAAATCCCAAGATTAATAATTTGGCACACATATTATAATAAATTACACTTATATATATATTATGGTTCACTGTGTAAACTCAATAATAGTCCAAAATATTTTATCCTCTTAAAGTTGCAATGATTCTACTCGGTTTTAATAGTAAATCAAAGGCCTCTTCGATATCCTTACATACAATATCAGCTTTCATTAAAGATTTTGCGGAACACCCTTCTTCCCCGATCACTATAATCGATATGCTGCAAGCTTCAAACATTTGTCCATCATTAAACCCATTTCCAATACATATGCAATGTTCTACTCCCAGTTTTTCTACAATTTCTCTTTTATTTTCTGCAGCATTTGAGTTATCAAAAATTTGTATTTCAATTGGCAGATTAGCACATTGATTTCTGGCAGAACCATGAGTATCAGAAGTGACTAAATGTACTTTTACCCCTTTTTTATTAATCGCCTCTATTTTATCTTTTACGGAAGGAATAAGCTTACCATCACAAGCTATAGTTCCATTGTAGTCTAGTACAAGATTTTTAATTTTTATGATTTCTCTTCCTGGTATATTAATTTCCACTATAAGCAGCTCCTTTATGTGCTTTTTTGGTGTGTATCTGACATTTTTTAATAGTATAGTTATGAACCATATATTGTAAATCGCCCATGTAGAGTTATGTACCTAATCTATTTATGATACAGTTTGTCGATCAATACAAATAAAAGGCATAGGAAACGAAGGAATTTCAAATGCCTTTAGCCCTTTTATGATTAAATTTTTTAGGTGCAGTTGCTTTGCAATAAAGTCGACTATGTGCTGTCTATAAAGTAAAAACTCATCGCACCGACAATATTTATACTACATCTAAAGCTATTTCCACCATCTTTGTAAATGAAGTTTGTCTCTCTTCTTGTGTTGTTTGTTCATGTGTAATCATGTGGTCACTCACTG
>NZ_JBAFWZ010000022.1:0-57906 GCF_036662795.1 Lysinibacillus sp. 54212 | reverse complement strand
CTCTTAGTAGCTTAATCTCTTTTTTTAGTTTGTCCTTGACTTGGGTACCACTTTAGATTAACTTAGGATAACTTCATCTTTTCGGAATTAATCATCATAAGGTCAAATTTTCACCTTTCCTTTTTCTGCATCCACTAGGATTTAAAGAAACTCGTCCTCTAATGAACTATTTGGTGGTATAACATAGCATACTGCAGCAAAGCCTTACTGTAATAACTTCACTATTATCGTGTGGCTGGAATAAATCCTGCAGCTTCTGCCTCTTCTTCTGTACAGAACATTTCTTCTGCTACTGTATTTTCATAATCCCGTTGACCCGGCATATGGTAGATTTTATTACCTTTTGAATTAATGTTTCCTTTAATTACACAACTGTTATTTGGGTTAGTTGTATTAGATTCGTCATTTTCTGTACCGGACTCATCTTTTGTAGCGGCAAAATAAACCTCTTTGTCATAGCCACGATTCGTCACATAATCCTCAACTGACCAAATACCTGCTGCTGATACTTGTGCCGTTTTTTGAATCGACTTAAACCAATCTGCATGCTTTGTATTTGGATCATAAATATAAGCTACACGTGCTAATCCATTTTTCAACAATTGCTCTTGGACACTAATACCTTCTTTTGTATAAACATATGCTAACAATCGTTTATATTTATCACGATAAGAAACATCAAATTCTAAATAAACCGTATCTTGTCCAGCTAATAGCCCCTTTACAAACTCTTTAGCTTCTGGTCCATACGGTTGCTCCCCTAACGTTTCATGATTAGTTTCGGGCGTGTCTACAAGTAGAAAGCGCACTTTTTCTGAGCTTCCATTATATTTTACTCTTATCGTGTCGCCATCGATGATTTCTTGTAGCGCGTATTCTTCAAATTGGCTTACATCATGCTTTTCAGCCGCTTCCTTTGTTGAAGCTACAATAGCTTGTATATCCTCTGTTTTAATAATATCTGTGCTTGTTTCTTCTGTACATGCACTTAAAAGTAATGTAGAAAAGAACAAAGCTAAATAGAATTTTTTCAAATCCGTTTCCTACTTTCTTTTCATAAAACCAAAAATCCCCAGTTAATTTAGAAACTGAAGAGCTGAAACTTTATTTAAATATTAAATACAACACAACAGCAAAAATAACAGTTCCGCTAGTAATTAACGTTTTAATATCTTTGTCACTCATTTTCAGTACCTCTCTTCTAACTTAATACTTAGCTTGTACATTTATTAAATAATACGTCAATACCATTAAAAACGCCATTTACATGAATAGTAAATGGCGAAAAGTTATAGATCCTCTTTTGATTTTGCCTGCGGTCCAAGCACTACTGGCGGCACATCAGCAAATGTCTCGCCCTCTTCCTCTAAATCGCGCATACGGTGAGCGATTCGAGAAGCCGCGCAAGCCGCAATGCTTCCGATTAAATCGTCTAGGAATGTATGCACTCCATGACCTGTTTTTGTATCAAGCTTTTCAATAATTCCAATTTTCTTTTTATCTAAATGACCGAATGTAGTTACAGCTATACTTCCATATGTAAAAACAGATCCTAGTGCAATAGTTTCATCAACACCAAATAATCCTTCGTCATTTTCAATGATCGATTGTAGAGGCTCGGATAACATTTTCTTTTCTGCTAATTCATCCAGCTCGATACCCACAAGTACTGCATGCTGTACTTCACGCTTACGCAATACACGCTCAACAGATTGAGTACAATGCTCAATCGTTAAGCCTTTATTGTATGGCACTTGCATTTCATACACAATTTCAGCTATATCTAATACTTTTACTCCACGACGTTCTAACGCGTCATGTGTTGCCTTCGATACTTCCTCAGAAGAAATTCGCACATTTTTATTTTGCATTGGATATCCTCATTTCTTTTTTAATTCCTAAAACTTTTAGACCACCTTCATCATACAACTTTATTTTTCAATATGATACAATTTCTGTACAACTTAGAGAAGGAGTGACAAATGTGGAGAAAGGAACGGTGAAAGACTTTACTTTTTATAGTGAAGCTTTACAAGAAGAGTTACAGCTATTAATTTATATCCCAGCTAATTATACTCCACTATATAAATATAATATTTTAATTGCTTCAGATGGAAAGGATTATTTCCAATTAGGAGGCATTCCGCGCTTAGCAGATGAACTTATTGACGATTATGAAATTGAACATTTAATAATCGTCGGTGTACCGTATAAAAGCGTACATGATCGCAAGCTGAAGTATATCCCTTCTGGCGAGCAACATGAGGCATACCTACGCTTTTTGGCGCATGAATTAGTGCCATATTTAGATGGAGAATTTTCTACAAATGCACTTGGCGCCTGCCGCGGTCTTATAGGAGACTCGATGGCTGCAACCGTGTCCTTACTAGCTGCAATAAAATATCCAAATGTGTTTGGAAAAGCAATATTGCATTCTCCATATGTAGACGAGCTCGTTATGGAACGCGTTCGTCAGGCACAGCATTATGAAGCATTGTCGGTTTATCATGTTATTGGGACAGATGAGGATGAGGTCGTTACAACCGATAAAACAGTGAAGGACTTTTTAACGCCCAATCGAGAATTGCATTCACTGATGGTAGAGATGGATTTTAACACATTTTATGATGAATTCAAAGGGAACCATACATGGAAATATTGGAAGCCTGACTTAAAGCGGGCTCTAATAGAAAATTTCGGTTAAGCTGTGGTATTCCGGTGCGCAAAATATGTTCAATCTGTTATACTTAAAGAAATTGAAAATTATAATTTCGGGAGGTAATGAACTTTGAAATACGGCATTGTTGCATTTCCGTCAAAAAGATTACAAGATTTAGCGAATATGTATCGTAAACGTTATGACCCACATTATGCACAAATAACGCCACATATGACGTTAAAGGATACATTCGAAGCGGACGAAACACAGATAGAAGAAATTTCTAAAAAGCTAGGTGAAATTGCGAGTAGATTCGCTCCGTTAAACGTTCATGCGTCACGTGTCAGTTCGTTCTTCCCAACTACGAACGCAATTTACTTCCGTGTTGAACCTACTCCTCAGCTTGAAAAAATTCAAAAGGAAATTCAACAGAGGCTACAAATCGGTGAACCGAAGCATATTTTCGTTCCGCATATTACGATCGCTCAAAAAATGACTGATTCAGAACATGATGATATTTTCAGTCAGCTTCGTATGATCGGTGTAAATGAGCAAGAATCCATTGACCGTATTCACCTTCTCTACCAGCTAGAAGATGGCTCATGGACAACATATGAAACCTTTAGATTGAGTGGAGCTGAATAAGTTGACGTTTCTTGTAAAATTAGTAACAAATGATAGTGAAAAGAAGTTAGCTTTCGATGTACGTATGAAGGTATTTGTTGAGGAGCAAGGAATACCTCATCATTTAGAGGTGGATGAGTTTGATGATCAGGCCGCTCACTTTATTGTTCAGGATGGCAATCAAACCATTGCTGCAGCCAGGCTTCGGGAAATCTCCCCAGGAATCGGGAAAATTGAGCGAGTTTGTGTATTAAACGAATATCGTGGAAAGCGGCTTGGTATTCTAATAATGGAGCATGTTGAAAAATATGCTGCCGAACATCGATTCAATACATTAAAGCTAAACGCTCAAGTGTATGCCATTTCTTTTTATGAGAAGCTTGGCTATAAAGTAACTTCACCTGAGTTTTTAGATGCCCACATTCCACACCGGGCAATGGAAAAAGCGATTAAATAGTTCGCGTGCAAGAGCATCTCAAGGTAAGAATCCTTGAGATGCTTTTTTAGTGTTGGCTAGTGTTAGGGTGTCCCTTTATTTCATCATTTTTTGAATTTGGCTTAAGTCTAGCGATTTACCGTCTCGTAAAATGGAATGTACAATTTTATCTTCTAAGTCTTGTGATATTGGTTTTTTAGCTAATTTGCTAACTTTACGAACAATTTTTCGTACTTGTCGTTCATCAGAAAAGTCGGCATACTGAATTGCATTAGCTAATGCTAAAATTTCTTCAAATTCAACACCCGTCTTACGCTCGATTTGCTTAAAGAAATTCGATTCCACTTATCGTTCCTCCTTATACAATGACGCTACCGACGATAATTAATAAAATAAATAACACAACGATTAATACGAAAATGGAGCCATTATTAGTATCCGAATAATTTGGACTACAGCCTTGCTGCCAGCCTTGTTGCCAACCACAACCATATCCGCCCATAAAAAACCCTCCCTTCTAATTTGTAGTGTATGTTAGCACTACATTAAAAGGGAGGATATTTGTCTAGTCGATTGTTCCTTTTGGACGAAAGATTAAAGCGGCAATAAATCCGAAGACGATTGCAGCACTAATACCTGAGCTTGTTACCTCAAACATACCAGTTAATACGCCAATCCAGCCATGTTTTTCAGCCTCTGCAAGCGCACCATGTGTAAGCGAGTTCCCAAAGGACGTAATGGGTACAGTTACCCCAGCACCAGCTAAATCGATAAGTGGCTCATACAATCCAAAGCCATCTAAAATGGCGCCAGCAACTACAAGCGTCGATAATGTATGACCTGGTGTCAATTTAGCAACATCCATTAAAACTTGTCCTATCATACAAATAATCCCACCTACTACAAACGCAAATAAGAATGAAAAGCCGATTTTCCTCACCTCTTTTAAATAGAAATTTCAACTGCATGCGCGATACATGGAATAGTCTCACCCTGTTGAAACGATAAAGGTGATAGGAGAGCCCCTGTTGCAACAAGTAGTATTCGTTTATAGCGCCCTGTTTTTAGTTGTGCATCTACATAGCTAAAAAAGACAGCCGCTGAGCAGCCTGCACCACTTGCCCCTGCATTGAAGCGTTCATCTTCTCCAAAAAATTCATCACCAGCATCCCGTAGCTTTTGCAATTGCTCTTTTTTAATACCATCCTCAGCTAACATTGCCTTTAATAGCTTCAAGCCGATTTTCCCTAAATCACCTGTAAAAATCGCGTCATATTCATTTAATGTTTGATTACGTTTCTTTAAATGAGTTTGAATTGTATCACAAGCGGCAGGTGCCATCGCTGCCCCCATATTAAACGGATCATCCTGTCCATAATCTACAATCTTCCCAACCGTTGCAGCAACGACAAACGGTAACCCCTTATGATATTTACCGATAAGTGTATAGCCTGCAGCAGTAACAGTCCACTGAGCTGTAGCAGGCTTCTGTGCTCCATAATCTAATGGGTAGCGAAATTGTCTTTCTGTCGCATTATGCTGACTACTTGCACCAGCAATCGCTAGCTGAGAGGCACCCAGCTCCGTTAATAGGCTCGCAACAATAACAGAGGATATAGATGTCGCACATGCTGAAAATAAGCCTATAAAGGACACGGCAAGCTCCCTAGCCGCAAAATTTGTCGGTGTCATTTGATTCACTAAATCTCCACTTAAAAAGAAATCTACATCTAAGTTTTTTATTTCTGCCTTTTTCATAATTAAATCACAGGCCTCTTGAATTAACGTCATTTGCCCACGCTCGTTTGTTTGCTCGTGAAACCGCTCATCATCCATTATTGAATCAAAATAAGATTTAAAAACACTTTGCTTTTCCAACGGTCCTGTTACTGCAGCACATGCAAGCATAGATGGTTTAGTTTGAAAAACAATTACCATGTAACCACCCCTAATGACACGAGAATTAATTTAACTAAGGCGACAAAAAAAGCGGACACAACACCGAATAAAATGACAGACCCGGCAAGCTTAAACATATTGCTGCCTACCCCTAAAACAAGCCCCTCAGAACGATGCTCAATAGCTGCCGAGATAACCGCGTTACCAAACCCTGTTACAGGAACTGCACTACCAGCACCAGCAAACTGTCCGATTTTTCTATATAACCCCAGCCCCGTCAGGATCATTGCTAAAAATATCATTGTAGCGACAGTAGGATTCCCTGCTGTTCTTTCTGTAAAATCAAAAAAAATAATATAAAAGAAGGAGATAGCTTGTCCTATTGCACAAATTATTCCACCTACTAAAAATGCTTTAAATAAATTCATCCCATACGGTGTTGGTGGGCTTATTTGCTGCTCTATCTCTTTATAGCGTTCCTCGTTCATTATGTTTCCTCCTTGGATAGCTTTTTTAAATTGTCAACTTCATCCCTTATTTTTTGTGTATCCTCTTCTGTAATTAGCTTGGATGATTCCCAAAATATTTTAAAATCGGTTGAGATAATGAGCTCTAAATTCGGAAAAGCTTCTTCTAATTTTTCTGTAATATCCTTTTCAATACTTTGCTTTTTTAAGCGCAGCCATGGCTTTACCTGAACTGCCACAAGCATTTTGTCATCGATTATAATAATATTTGCTTCTTCAATTTTTCCATTATCAGTCAAAATTTCCTGTGCCGCTATTTGTTTTTCCTCGTCGTATGTAGCATGATACGTTTCTATTTTTTCCTTCGAATTACATGCGGAAAGAATCATTGATAAGCATACGATACAAAAAATCTGCCTCATGCATGCGCCTCCTTTTTAATTAAAAGTATTCTCTGCAAAATAAAATTTTATTCATATGTACCCTAATCAATCGCCCGATTCACACTTTATTACTGTCATATTGTAGAAAGGACATTACGTTCAAGGAGGTGAAAAAATGGGCTGTGGAAGAGAAGGATCAGTAGGTTCACGTCATTCAAGTGGCTGTGTATGTGAAGTCGTTCAGGCGATTTTAGATATTCAAAATCAAGCTGTGCGCGACGATTGTTCTTCATGTACAACAAACTGCTTTTTAGAACCACTTGGTGGAATTGTTAGCCCTGCTCGTAAGTCAGCAGATACACGTGTATTTACACTTTCTACGAAAACTGGAGTACCATTTTTAGCATCGTTTACATCATCAGAAGAAAATTATTGCAATTACTGCTTCTCAATTTACTTTAGAGTTGAAGACGTCTTTGATGATTGCTGTGCAACTTTAAGGGTGTTAATACCATTAGATGAATCAGGCAATGTTGTTGACTTACTAAATGAAGATGGCACAAAGTTAGCACTAGGCAACGTTTGCGAAGTAGTAGACTTTGCTGCATCTGAAAGCTGTATTACAGTTGATTTAAACTGCTTCTGTGCTGTTCAATGTATTGCAGATGTCGACTTAGAGATTTGTAACTAAGAAAAGCGGATGCACCCTGTTTAGCCCCGACATGTGCTGGAAGACCCGAATCGAAAGCTTCTTTTTTGCTTTCGACCGAGGGGATGAAGCAACCTCGAGGGGCTGGGGGCTGGAGCTAGACACATAAGAAAAGCGGATGCACCCTATTTAGCCCCGACATGTGCTGGAAGACCCGAATCGAAAGCTTCTTTTTTGCTTTCGACCGAGGGGATGAAGCAACCTCGAGGGGCTGGGGGGCTGGAGCTAGACAATGCTCCAACCACAAAAATTTTATACTTTCTTAGAACTAAAAAAGAGCGTGTGCGAAATGCACACGCTCTTTTATTTTGTTGAAATATTCTCAATTGATTCTGCATCTAACCATATTTTTTGCTGAAACGTATTAACAAGTACTTCATTCCCATTTAATTTTTCTACAACACCAATTAACTTCTCCCCATTTTTTAACTTAATAAATAGTTGTCGTTCTTTATTAATTGGGCGTGAGAAAAACCGAAGCTGATGTAAAATAAGCGGCTGCACCGGCTCCTTTTTCACATAAATTGATGTACTTTCTTCCTCCGTAATTTGCTTTGCCGGTGGAGGGGATGGAATATAAAGGAGAGGCAAATGCTCCAACGTTCCACATCCTTTTTTCCTTACGATATGCTTTGATTCTTATTTTGTGACAATCACATAATTTGGTTTAAAAATGCCGTTGCTAATCCTAAGTATATAATTATACTTGTCACATCGTTTAATGTTGTAATAAACGGACCTGATGCCACAGCAGGGTCAATTCCTAATTTATGCATAAGTAATGGAATGAACGAGCCTGCAAGTGTTGCCACCAAAATAGAACAGCAAATTGCTCCACCAACTAATAGACCTAGAAGAATTTGTTGCTTCCAAAAAAAGATAATACCGACAACAATAACGGCACAAGCAAGCCCCATCGTTAGCCCTGTCAATAATTCCCGTAGTAATAGCTTCATTTTACTTTGCTCACTAATTTCACCCGTTGCAATACCACGGACTGCTACGGCAAGTGCCTGTGTTCCACTATTTCCTGATGTTCCCGAAATCAGCGGGATAAACAAAGCAAGCATCGCTACCCTATCTAATGTTTCTTCAAAATGTCCCATTAAATTTGCAGTTAGCATACCAAGAAATAGTAAAATGATTAACCAAGGAAGGCGACTTTTTGCCGCTTTTAGTGGACTTGCATCAATATCATCGACTTCTGAAATACCGGCTAGCTTGGAGTAATCATCAGAAGCTTCTTCATCAATAACATCGATAATATCATCAACGGTAATAATCCCTTGTAGCTCTCGCTGTTCATCTACAACAGGCACGGCTAAGAAATTATAGTCTTTTATAATTTGTGCGACATCTTCTTGATCATCGGTTAAATTTACGTAAACAACTCGATCACTCATTATTTCCCGTATGAGCATATCCTCATCTGCAATGATTAAATCACGTAACGAAATAACACCTGTTAATTGATGCCCATCATTGACTACGAATATATAATAAATGGTTTCTGCAGTTGGCGCTTCCTTGCGTAGCACTGCCATCGCCGAACGAACTGTAGAGCTCTCTAGAATTGACACATACTCGGTCGTCATAATAGCACCGGCAGTATATTCTGCATAGCTTAGTAATTCATTAATTTCTTCTACCGTTTCACTATCCATCATTTCTAAGTAGCTTTCACGGTGATCATTATCTAGCTCGTTTAATACATCTACCGCATCATCGGTATACATATCAGAGAGCATGGCAGCCCCATATGCTGTATCCATTTCCTTTAAAAAATCTTCGTATTCATCATCTTCGAGCTCAATCGCCTCGAAAATTAACGCCATTTCTTGAGGAGATAGAAAATTATACATGATCTTACGTATATCAGGTCCAACCTTCTCGTAAAATTGTGCTTGATCGTATGGATGCAGGGCTAAGAACTGTTCACGAAATGCCACAATTTCATCATTCAGTAAGAGCTGACGTAGGAACTGTTCGTCAAATTGCACATCATCTTTATCATTTTTTTGTTCGATCATGCTTATCCCCTCCTCTCAAACTCCATAATAGGTTGCATTAGTACCATTCGTAAATATATTTTTTCGAACATCACAAATATTTTACAATACTAGCTTAAAATACGAAAAGATGCTCGAGATTCGAACATCTTTCACCTATTTTAATATTAAACTGATATCTGATTCAGGACCACTATAAAAAATAACTTCCTGATTTGTTAGAGGATGGTTAAAACTTATTTGCACACAATGCAATGCTTGCCGTTGAATAAGCTTTCGGGAACCACCGTATAACTCATCGCCAACTAGCGGATGTCCAATATGCGCCATATGCACGCGAATTTGATGGGTTCGTCCCGTGTGTAGTTTTAAACGGATATGAGAATAGGGCTCGCCATCTTTCACAAACTGTTTTAGTATTGTGACATCGGTATGCGCAAATTGTCCGTCCTCACGTACTTCTCGCTCAATTATGCTATTTTCTTTTCTTCCGATAGGTGCAAGTATGGACTGTTCCTCTACATGACCATGAACAACTGCCTCATATTCTCTATGGATAGCTCCTGCTCGCTGCATCATACTCATTAAATGATGAATATGTGAATGCTTTGCAATACACATAAGACCTGACGTATCCCGATCAAGTCGAGTTACAATATGAACTGTAGACGCAATATACTGAGTCTCGAAATAACCTGCTACATAATTGGCAATACTTCCGTCGGGATGCTCTCTAGATGGTATCGTACTCTTATAAGGTGGCTTATTTACAATAAGTAGCGCTTCATCCTCGTAAAGAATATCAAGCATCCCATGCTGTGGAAGAAGACCAGCGCTAACTTCCTCACGAGGAAACTTGATAAGAATTTCATCATCCACTTGCAATCGATATCGGACATTTCTTTCTTCATTATTTACTAAAATTTCGCCACCATCGAATTTAATAGCGGTGAGAGCACGCTTTGAAATGCCAAAATCGCTAATTGCCTCACGTAATAATTGTCCCGACCGCTGTGCTTTAAAACTAACTGTAAATCGATTATCCATTGCGTCACCAGCTATTCATTTGAAACGAATGAGTCATGCACACGCTCCCAAAAAGGAAACGGACGGAACCTTGCAAATCGTACTCGTTCATTTGCTACATTAAATGTAATCGATTTAACATCTGATTGTATGACTTGAATATGATCTATTGTCATATTGAATTTCTGATCGTTGACAGGCTTTAATACACAATTATGATGTGCCGGTAAAACAAGTGAAGAGCCTACTGTACGAAATACACGATTATTAATCGATGCCATTTCTGTTATTTGAAAGGCGTGTAGAGTAGGGTGAATAATTGCCCCACCAAGCGCCTTATTGTAAGCTGTACTTCCAGAAGGTGTAGATACACAAAGTCCATCTCCACGGAAGCGTTCAAAATGAGTGCCGTTCAACTCCACGTCCATTACAAGCGTCACATCGGGTGACTTTATTGTCGCTTCGTTTAATGCTAAATAAGTACTAGGCTCTGAATTATGACGATGGACCTGAACTTCAAGTAACGGGTACTCAACCGAATTAAATTCCTTCTTTGCAATCGAAAGAACTAATTTTTCAAGCTCAGATGGCTTCCAATCTGCATAAAAACCTAAATGACCTGTATGAATCCCAACAAATGCAACTTTGTCTAAACGATGTGCATAGCGATGAAAAGCATGTAGGAGTGTACCATCTCCACCAATAGATAGCACTATTTCTGGTTCTTCCTCATCTAATATAAGACCAAAATCCTGCAAATATACTTTAGCTAGCTCCATTAGTTCATTTGATTGTACATCCCGGCGTGATTGAATGGAAAATTTCACTATTTTTCACGCTCCTTTTCTGGATTATTCGTTAGTACTGCTAGATCTTCTTTATACTCACTAAAATATGTCTGCGCATCCTGTATTTCACTACGAATTAGACTCATTTCCTCATCTAAACGAAATGCCGCTTCAGCAGCACTTTGCAGACGATTTTTAATTTCCTCTGGAAAGACACCCTTATATTTATAATTTAACGAATGCTCTATCGAAGCCCAAAAATTCATAGCAAGTGTACGAATTTGAATTTCAGCAATCACAATTTTTTTCCCTCGTAGCGTTTCAACTGGGTATTCCACAATCATATGATGAGAACGGTATCCACTTGGCTTACTATGTGTAATATAATCTTTTTCCTCGATGATTTTCATATCATTACGTTGCCTAATTAATTCAGTGACTGCCGAAATATCATCCACGAATTGACACATAATACGTAAGCCCGCAATATCCTGTAGTTCCTCAGCTAATTTATCGGAAGGTTCAAACGGTACTCCCTTTTCGAGTGATTTATCATAAATGCTCGCTAAAGGCTTAACTCTTCCTGTTACAAACTCAATAGGTGAATTTGCATTGACTATACCAAATTGCGAACGTATCCCTTTCAATTTCACTTTTAATTCGTCTACCGCTTGCTTATAAGGGCTAAGAAAAACGTCCCATTGTCCCAAACTAAAACCTCCCAAAATGAAATAAAGTACACATACCTTTATTCCAAAAGCAAATCTTTGTTTTTATTGTTAATTTCCAGCTAATACTTCTTTAAAGGCTTCTTCTACTGCGGCAACAAATATGTCACCGTAGTTCCCATTACCTTCTATATTAAAAATCAGAGCATGTAATTCTTCATAAAAATTTGATAATTCTATTGTTGTTTCTCCTATAGTTAAAAAGGGATCTTCTTCATTTTTTAGCATTTTCACTAAAGCCGGCCAAAGCGATTCACTAAAACTTAAATAGCTATATGTGCCTGCTTCCTCTACAATATAGATAAATGCTGTATTATCTGAGTCTGCAATAACTCTCCCAGCAGGTTGAATTTGAATTTGTGCAGGGCTTTCGCTTAGACTAAAGTATAATTTATTATGTAGGGCAAAATTTTGCTCAATCTTATATACGTTACGCAAATGACTTTCTTCCTTTCAAGTCTTTCTTTTCATATTTTAACATAAGGCACTGTTTGATGCAGTCTGCATTTTACATAAAACGCGCTTGTTTTTGGAAGTATAATAAAATTACAAGGAAGTTCACTTAAATGGTACGGAAAGGACGAAATTTTATGAGCCAGCATCTTGAAATTGAATTTAAAAACTTATTAACAAAAGACGAATATCACAGGCTACTTCAGCATTTTAACATTGAGGAGCAGCAAATTCAGCTTCAAGAAAATCACTATTTTGATACGCCAGATTTTCATCTTAAGAAAGCTTATAGTGGATTACGTATTCGTGTACTCCCAAATAAAATCGAATGTACATTAAAAGAACGCTCTTCACAGCACGGTCATTTAGAAACAACTGATAATATAACAGCAGATCTTGCGGCCGAGATGATTCGAGGTACTACCTTTTCTGCACCTTCCGTAGAGCAACGACTTTTTGCATTACAAATCCCCATTGAGCAATTGGAGCTTTTTGGCTCACTCAAAACAAAACGCGTAGAAATCGATTATCAAGGTGGCACTCTTGTGTTTGATCATTCTTTTTATTTGCAGTGTGAAGATTATGAGGTAGAATATGAAACAAAAGATGAAAAAATAGGAAATTCTATTTTTGAGAGTCTATTAATTGAGTTAGGAATCGAAAAAAGACCAACACCTAAAAAAATTGCACGTTTTGTCGAAGCATTAACAAAGCAAAAGTAAGCCATTTTTGGCTAGAAGGGATGATGACATGGATATCCAATCACTAAAATCATTAATGGAGATTCAAGCTATTCAATCTATAGGCAGTAAAGAATCCAATACTAATTCTGTTTTAGGGAAAGATTCCTCTGCATTTACTGACTTAATCCAAGAGCTTCTTAATTCTTCATCGAATGAAAAAAATACTAGTTTAGAAAACCTACTCGGCAGTGTCCAGTCAGCAGGAAATGCAAATGATTCTGCAAGTACATATTTAGAAGCTCTTTTATATGAAGGAAAGACAAATATTCCTAATAGTTTATATGGGACAATACTCGCTAGCACAAATACACCAAAGCATGACGTACAGAGTAGCGGAGGAAGTTCCTCGCTCGATGGGAATGAGTATAGAGACATCATTGCACAGGCATCTGCACAATACGGTATACCTGAAAAGTTAATTCAATCTGTCATAAAGCAAGAATCGAATTTTAATCCTAATGCGATCAGCACAGCAGGGGCAACAGGTCTTATGCAGTTAATGCCTTCTACTGCCAAATTTTTAGGTGTTTTCGACTCAAAAAACCCAACACAAAATATTATGGGTGGTACAAAATATTTACGTCAGATGTTAGATAAATTCAACAATAATCTTGAACATGCTTTAGCAGCATACAATGCTGGGCCTGGCAATGTGACAAAATACAACGGCATACCACCTTTTAAAGAAACACAAAATTACGTTAGCAAGGTGTTAAATTATTATAACTCTTAGCTCATTAACATCTGAGGAAAATTTTTAAAAGAGCGGTTTGGTTGTGAAAAAGAGTCGACGTTGATAAAATGAATATATCGTCTTAAGTATTATTTTCTTAACACGTTGATGTATACCTTTTTTCGTATACACAAGAAGAATGCTATGAAGGAGTATCACCTATGAATCGAAAATATACGATTCCTTACGAGGAGCTTGGTGCTGAAAAGTTGTCCGAACTTATGCATGCCTTCTACGCACGTGTAGCAAAGCATCCAAAACTTATTCCGATATTTCCGGAAGACTTAACAGAAACAATTCGTAAACAAATTCAGTTTCAGACCCAGTATTTAGGTGGGCCTAATTATTATACAGATGAGCATGGACATCCAATGATGCGTGCTCGACATATGAACTTTAAAGTAACACCTGATCGTGCACAGGCTTGGCTTGAATGTATGGCTGAAGCGATGGATGAGGTAGGCCTTGATGGTAAATTTAGAGAAATTTATTACCAACGTCTTGTTTTAACTGCTCATCATATGATTAATGCACCAAATGAGGGTGAGGAGGATGAATTAGAGTGAATAATATCCAACTATTAACGCAGCCTTCCGCACCTTCAATTACGACAAAACCAGTAGAATTATATATTTTCATCGACCCTCTTTGTCCAAAGGCGTTTGCAATGAAGCCAATCATTCGCAAGCTGCAATTAGAGTACGAGCACTATTTTACTTGGCGATATGTCTTAAGTACGGAACTTTCCTCGCTTAATTCATTGTCTAATCGTATGAAGGGCTGTTCATCAGGTGCACAAGTGGATATTACGCATCCGGTTTTACCTTCTATTGCCATTAAAGCTGCTGAATTACAAGGAAAACGAGCTGGCTCACGATATTTAACGAAAGTGCAGCATTATGCGGCATTAAAAACAAAAGATGTTAATTCTCATGCCAATCTATTACAAATAGCTGAGGAAGTCGGCTTAGATATGAAAGAATTCTCGCTCGATTTCGGCTCAAAGGAAGCGGCACGTGCTTTTCAATGTGATTTGTATATTACACGTGAAATGGACGTTGATGAAGTACCATCTATCGTATTCTTTAATGAATGCATTGAAGATGAGGGTCTTAAAGTAAGTGGCTCCTATAGCTATGAAGTATATGAGCATATTTTACATGAAATGATTGGTGAAACGCTCGTTCGTCAGCCTTTACCAACGATTGAACAATTATTTACACGTTATGAAATACTTGCAACTGCTGAAATAGCAGAAATTTATTCTATCGATACACAGGTTGCTGAGCGCGAATTAAAAAAGCGTATGCTCCAACAAAAGATTGATCGTATTACAAATGAAAGTACAACGCTTTGGCGTCTAAAATAACGAACTTATTTCTATTATTCCCTACACCTATTGAACTAATTCAGTTCAATAGGTGTTTATTTTTGTTCTGTATTGATTGTAGGATGGAATGAGGTTGTTTCCATTCGTGCTGTGAAAGCGTTTAAAGAAGTGAAGAAGCATCTCGGCTAGTAGCGTTAATTCCAACTCATCTTTCTAGATAAACAAAAGAGGCGCCCTAACCTCGACAGATAGGACGCCTCTTTTTCACAAAGGGGATGGGAGAAATGTTCACGTTCAAACAAAGGGGTGTATGTTTGTTTTGTGATTTATTTCACGATTATTACTTTATCATAGAATAATAATTGTTGCAATGGAACTGAGCTTGTTTCACAAAATCGTCAAATAGAAAGCGTTTGCATCAGCCTTTATATATTAACATTTCTTTACTAATCTTTAGAATAAATAAAGAAAAACAAGCATTTTCAACAAATTATATTTTAAATAAATTAGCAAAATAATGTTATTTAGAGAAAAACAAATTTTAACACAGAAAAAAGCTACTAGAACGAATTCTAGTAGCTCCGCCAAATTAGTTATTTAACAATAATTTTTCAAGTTCATTTAGTTTTTCTTCAAACACTTTACATGCTTCTGCAATCGGCTCCGGACTTTCCATATTTACTCCAGCCGCCTTTAATACTTCAATTGGGAAGTTTGAGCAGCCTGCTTTTAAGAAGTTATTTGTATAACGCTCTACTGCTGGCGCGCCCTCTTCTAAAATTTGTTTACTTAATGCTGTTGCCGCACTTTGACCTGTAGCATATTGATACACGTAGTAATTGTAATAGAAATGAGGAATACGTGCCCACTCTAAACCAATTTCCTCATCAACAGTCATCGCATCACCGAAATATTTCACGTTTAAGTCGTAGTATACTTCTGTTAGCTTATCTGCCGTTAATGCTTCCCCATTTTGATCCATTTCATGAATTAAATGCTCGAATTCAGCAAACATTGTTTGACGGAATACTGTACCGCGGAATCCATCTAACCAATGATTTAATAGATAAATTTTCTGCTGCGGGTCCTCAATTGTTTTTAATAAATAGTCAAATAATAACTCCTCATTACAAGTAGAAGCTACCTCAGCCACAAAAATAGAATAGCTCGCATAAGGATATGGCTGATTCTCACGTGAATAATAGCTATGCATACTGTGACCGAATTCATGAGCTAATGTGAATAAATTATCGACATTATTTTGCCAGTTCATTAATACATAGGGATTCGTACCATATGTTCCAGATGAATAGGCGCCACTTCGTTTTCCTTTATTTTCCATGACATCAACCCAGCGGCTATCTAACCCTTTTTGAACAGCTTCCTGATATTCCTTGCCAAGCGGAGCAAAGCTATCTACCATTAACTGCTTTGCCTTGTCATAAGGCATGTCCATTTTAACTTCCTTCACAAGCGGCGTGAACAAGTCGTACATATGCAGCTCATCTAAACCTAGTACTTCTTTACGAAGCGCTACATAACGATGAAGAAGCGGTAAATATTCATGCACAGTAGAGATTAACTGATCATATACCTTTTCTGGAATAAAATTATTGCTCATCGCAGCATGGCGGGCCGATTTATAATGACGTACCTTTGCATTTACATTTTGAGCCTTTACATTCCCAGCTAGTGTAGAGGCAAATGTATTGCGGAAATTCCCGTACGTTTCATAAACAGCTTTGAAGGCTGCCTCTCGCACTTCACGATGATCGCTTTCTAAAAACGTAATGTAGGAGCCATGTGTTACACGTACTTCTTCGCCCTCTTCGTTTTTAATTTTAGGGAATTCTAAGTCAGCATTATTTAAGCTACTAAACGTATTACCCGATGCACCCGTTACCTCTGATAATTGGGCTAATAATTGCTCCTTATCAGCCGTTAAAATATGTGGTCGTCCTAAATTAATTTCCTTTAGCATTTGCTCGTAAAGCTTTAAAGGCTCAAAATTTGAAACATAATCATTTATTGTCGCCTCGTCTAAAGCTAAAATTTCAGGCGTTAGGAATGACCAAGCCGCGCTTAATTTTGCCCCAAGTGACTTTACACGACTTTCCATCGCCTGGTACTTACTATTCGTTGTATCTTGGTCATGCTTTAAATGACTATATACGTAAAGCTTGCTGAAATCTTCGAATAATTTGTCCCCAAATTGAAGTGTTTCATAAAGGCTTTGTGCACTTTCGGCTACCTTCCCTTGATAACCTGCTGCTTCCGCTTCTAACGCTTCAATTCTTTTAAATTCTTGTTCCCAGTCTTCATCCGTTCCAAAAATCGGTGTTAAATCCCAAGTTAACTCCTCTGGTATTTCATTACGCAATTTAATTTCTTTTGCCATTTGCTTTACCTCCATTTATTCCGAAATTCGAAATTACCATTTTATTTTCTCAATTTTTCCTCAATATTGCAATATATTCGCCATACAGTAAATGAATGAGTTCAGTTTTATTGTATGAACAATGAATCGATTGAATATTTAGCTTTTGCATAAGCCCAATATAGCGTTTTACAGCATCGAAGGTTTTCACTGTCTCTTCTATTTTTACCCATTTTAAATAATAATGGATTGCACTATCATTGACATTCTTCATAGAGAGATCGTTTTCCTGTAAAAAATAAAATAGAGCAAGCTGCCATTCAGCAGAAAATAGGGAAATCGACTCTCTCCCCTTTATAGGGATACCGATAAAATAGGGTATCTCTTCTCGACTAAGACGTAATTCATAAAGGGCTCGTAAAAATAAATCATGGACTCCTTGTCTGCTATAAAATAATTTTGTGTTAAAAAATTGCTTACAGTGTCTGTGATAAAAGGAGAGCATTTGAGAAAATTCATGAATAGGAATTGGCTTTGGGACATAAAATGGGAATTGCTGCTTTTCTAACGATAGTGTCTTGATGTTTGCAATATAAATATTCCCTTGTACATAAAGTAAATGACCTAAATAATAAAACTTTTTTGATTCAGAATCATACGATATTAAGTACGTTTGCTCCTTTACCGTCTCGAAAAATTGTTTATGCTGCTCATTGAGCGAAATTTTGGCTATACCTGAGGAGTTTAATTTAAGTTTGGGAGTTTTCACTAACCAAATCGGAAGAATCTGCTTGCTTCTATATCCATCATTTCTCATTTGAAGCATTTCTGGTGAAATAGGACTGCATTGGAATTCGAGTGCATAGTTTTTATTATTTTTTGATACTAACAAATCTGGCCGTTGCCTTAATTGTGGTAAATACGCTTCTAACTTTACCTCTAATCCTAGCTGTGATAGTTGTGTATAGAGCTGTTGCTTTCCTAAAATATGCTCGTATGACTCACCTTCTGAAAAATTAGTATCACACGAACTATTCTTTTGATGTGCAAAATGGGGAATTTTTATCGCACCAATTTTTAGTTGGAGCGGTTCTTGACATTGTGGACAATAAAATACAGTTGTTTTTCGTAATTGCTTTAAGGCTGCTTCTGTTATTCTTGGCGTTAACATAAATACTTCATGTTGTTTCGTTAATGCAACAAGCATAATTCACCTCCTTGCCCACATTGTAAGGAAGCTGGAAGAAGCTTGCAAGTGGAAAGCTAAAAATGCGCCAAACTCGAAATTTGGAACTTAAAAAAAGTCTCATCAGGCAAAATTGATGTTAATTGTTTTATGAAAGTAAAGAGGAAGCGTCCTGTTTTGCAAGCTCCAAAAATTTATACTTTTTACATAAAAAAATCCACGCAATTTCCAGCGTGGATTACAAAGTTAACCGAAATATTCTACTACCATTTCAAAAGCATTTTCTGCCATAATGACATCCCCGTACTCTTGAAGACGGTAAATCGTTAATCTCGATGGTTTTAAATATTCTTTTATAAGAGCCAACATATTTTTACGTTCACGCTGCTCATCGAATTCCGTAAAATCAACGTGTAAATAATATTGTCCCTCAAATTTATATAATGAAGATGCTAATCCGAATGATACAATACGTTTTGCTAAAGGAATGAGCTCATCGATATCCTTAAACGTAAAACGAGCATTTGTAATAGGTGACTGCTCTTCATTTGAGTCATTATCAAGTGTCTCAAAAATAACACTTTCCATTTCACGCAATTGCGCTGCTACTTCTTTATTATCTTCGAAGCCTTCAAACATTTCTGTATCGTGATCGGCATTCATATTGGCACGCGTTACAATGACTTCAAGACCCTGCTCTGAGGCATTAATATGAATCCAAATAGGACCGTCTAAATCGAAGTAATCTTCCGTATTTACTTCACCAATAACATCCCAAAAAAGTTCTTCACCCTTTGAGCGATTGTACCAAATTTCCTCGCGACTATAGCCACGATCCTCAATATCACTGTACGTAATAAAAAGCTTCAGCGTATTTTCGTTAATGCGTTCGATGTCCATTAGACTTCAACTCCCTTCACAGTCATTCGTTGAAACACATGTAGTACAATATTGCTTAATATTTGATTTTTTCAACATTTTTCATACATGCTATTTCCAACCTATGAACACTTTAGAACATTTAATCAATTACACCCCAACGTAATGTCGTTCAGATTTTGAATTGTCCTTAATGAGATATTAATTCTTTTCAAAAACCGAAACATCCATCGGAAGCGTTATTGAATTTCTATAACTCTATTGTATGATGTTCCTATACAAAATGAAAAGGAAAAAACACCAATCCTTCATAAATTATTTGAATATTGAAATTGTATTGTACTACAAGAGTGAAATCAAGCGCAATTTTTAGAATAAAAAAAAAGATGTTACGGCTATTTCCATTGTAACATCTCATTATCGGTATTTAATTGACCAATCGTTGGGCTTCTTGTAATTGATAAGCACGTACTTTACGTGGTAGGAAACGACGAATCTCATCCTCATTATAACCAACCTGTAGACGCTTCTTATCTAAAATAATCGGTCGACGTAATAACCCTGGATATTCTTGTATTAGCTCGTATAATCGTTGTAATGGTAGCGTTTCTACATCGACATTTAATTTTTGAAAAATTTTTGATCGAGTAGATATAATCTCGTCTGTCCCGTCTTCTGTCATTCGTAAAATTTCTTTAATTTCACTAAGGCTTAATGGCTCAGAAAAAATATTCCGTTCTTTATATTGAATCTCATGTTCTTCAAGCCAAGCCTTCGCTTTTCGACATGATGTACAGCTGGGTGATGTAAATAAAGTAACTAACATCCCTTACTCTCCTTTCTAGAATGATCTAATCTATTACTGCTTCTTACTTTAGAATAAATTTAATGTAAAACTGTATCTTCATTATACAACAATATCTAAAGTTTGAATATAGATTGTCAACAAAAAACAGCTCTTCTAACGATAATACTTTTTCGCTTTTTTTCTATAAAAAACATGTTTTTTGTTTCGATTTTTTTCTAAAATCTTATTTAAACAGTTTTTTACTTTATTTCTATCGTAGTAATTTATCTTTATAATTTCTCATTTATTTTTATTCAATTGAGAATAATTATAGCTACATTCTAGAATTAAGTAGGATACATCAACATACTGTTCTATTTCCATTAAAATTATGTCCCATTGCCAAAAGTTTATACACCTATTTTACTCAAAAAGATTGCTTTTTCTGTGAAATATATAATATAATTTCAAAAATGAAATGTAAAAACGATGACGAAGAGTAGTACATTTGATTCGCATTCCCTAAGAGAATCTGTGGTTGGTGAAAACAGATGGATGCACAAATGGAATGGACTTCCGAGTTAGCCCTGTGAACTAAAAAGTAGCATGGCTCGTACCCTTCACGTTACGAAGAAAAGTGGCCAAAACTGGCAAGCTGGGTGGTACCGCGGATTCTAACATCATTCGTCCCTTTTCGATACTGATCGAAGGGATGCATGATGTTTTTATTTGTTTAAGGAGGGTTTTTCCATGCTAACTATTTTTTCTGGCGTACAGCCAACAGGTACAATAACATTAGGTAACTATATTGGTGCAATTAAGCAATTCCCTGCACTACAGGACGAGGGGCAGGCAATATATTGTATCGTCGACCAACATGCAATAACAGTACCACAGGACCGTTTAGAGCTACGTAAAAATATTCGAAGCTTAGCCGCTATGTATATTGCCGTAGGGATCGATCCGAAAAAGTCTATTTTATTTATTCAGTCTGAAGTTCCTGCACATGCACAGGCTGGTTGGATTTTGCAGTGTATCGCTTCCATCGGAGAGCTAGAGCGAATGACACAGTTTAAAGACAAATCAAACGGCAAGGAATCTGTATCTGCCTCACTCTTAACTTATCCACCACTAATGGCAGCCGATATTCTACTATACAATGCAAATCTCGTGCCAGTTGGAGATGACCAAAAGCAGCATATTGAGCTCACTCGTGACCTTGCAGAGCGCTTTAATAAACGATATAACGATGTGTTAACGATTCCTGACATTCGTCTACCTAAAGAAGGTGCACGAATTAAATCATTACAAGAGCCAACGAAGAAAATGAGCAAGTCCGATCCGAATACAAAAGCGACAATTCGTTTACTGGATACACCAAAGGAAATTGAGAAGAAAGTGAAAAGTGCTGTCACTGACTCCGAAGGCATTGTGAAATATGATGTAGAAAATAAACCAGGCGTTTCCAATTTACTAACGATTGAATCTGCCTTATCGGGTGTAGCGATTGCTGATTTAGAAAAGAAATATGAAGGTAAAGGCTATGGCGACTTCAAAGCTGGTGTTGCTGCTGCTATTATTCAACACTTAACACCTATTCAAGAGCGTTACTATTCTTTAATTGACTCACAGGAGTTAGACGACATTTTAGACGAAGGTGCTGCAAAAGCAAATACGATTGCAAGCAAAACCCTTAAGAAGATGGAGAACGCAATGGGATTAGGTCGTAAACGACGCTAAATAAAACTAATAGTGAAAAAATTGCAATATAAAGCTCGCTTGTTTGTAAAATGTACTTGATTACTGCATTCCATGAATAACCAAGTGTGCGATAATTTAAATACAATATACAATGACTAATCGACATCACACTCAAGCCATAACATACTATAAACACAACAAAGCGAAACACAATTTCATCCTTTCATTAACGTGGATTGGTTTTACAAAAAATGCCTGTAACAAAATTACTTGTTACAGGCATTTTATTATTGAAATTTTTTAAATAGAAGGCTTGCATTATGTCCGCCGAAGCCTAATGAGTTACTCATAGCGTATTCTACACTTGCCTCACGCGCTTCATTTGGTACATAGTCTAAGTCACATTCTGGATCCGGATCATGTAGATTAATAGTTGGAGGTAAAATACCTTCTTTTAAGGCTAGAAGTGTGAAAATAGCTTCAATCCCACCAGCAGCACCTAATAAATGTCCAGTCATTGATTTAGTAGAGCTCATCGCAAGCTTATACGCATGCTCCCCAAATACTGTTTTTACAGCTTGCGTTTCAAATAAATCGTTGTAAGGTG
The DNA here is from genome assembly GCF_036662795.1 of Lysinibacillus sp. 54212. Taxonomy (NCBI): domain Bacteria; kingdom Bacillati; phylum Bacillota; class Bacilli; order Caryophanales; family Bacillaceae; genus Lysinibacillus; species Lysinibacillus sp. 54212. Next base: position 35,382 of record NZ_JBAFWZ010000022.1, on the reverse strand, counting down.
TACTCGTACCATGTGCATTAATATACCCTACTTGCTCTGGAGCTACATTAGCAGTTTGAAGCGCTTGACTCATTGCGCGAGCTGCCCCTTCACCATTTGGAGCTGGTGCCGTAATATGATGCGCATCGCCTGTTGCACCGTAGCCTAAAATTTCACCATAAATTTTCGCACCGCGCGCCTTCGCATGCTCTAGCTCCTCTAGAATTAAAATCCCTGCACCTTCTGCAATAACAAACCCATCTCGGTTTTTGTCAAACGGACGTGAAGCTGTAGCCGTATCTGAATTTAATGTCAATGCTGTATTGGCACAAAATCCTGCAACTGCCATTGTAACGATTGGTGCCTCTGCTCCACCAGTAATCATAACATCTGCATCACCGCGCTCAATCACTTTAAATGCATCGCCAATGGAGTTAGTTCCTGATGCACATGCTGTAACTGAACATGAATTAATGCCCTTTGCACCTAAATAAATTGATACTTGCCCTGAAGCCATATCCGGAATCATCATTGGTACGAAGAATGGACTTACACGACGAACGCCGCGTTCCTGGAAAGTTAAAAATTGCTGCTCAAACGTTTCCATTCCGCCAATACCAGAACCAATCCAAACACCTGTTCGTGGTGCTAGTTCTTCTGTTATCTCAAGATTGGCATCCTTTTTCGCCATTAAAGCTGCCGCTAATGCGTAATGTGTAAAACGGTCCATTTTACGCGCTTCTTTACGATCAATAAACTCTTCAATATTGAAATCCTTAACTTCTGCTGCTACTTTTGCCGGGAATTTTTCAGCATCAACACGTGTTAATGGTCCAACTCCTGATTTCCCTGCTTTAATTGCTTCCCACGTTTCTTCAATTGTATTTCCTAAAGGCGTAACTGCCCCAATACCTGTTACAACTACTCTACGTTTTGTCATTTAAAGTTCCCCTTTCTTTATTTTCCCCAGCGAATTGTTACGGCTCCCCAAGTAAGGCCGCCACCAAATCCAACGAGTACAAGTATATCATCGTCTTTAATTTTACCAGCTTCTAGCTCCTCAATCATTGAAATACCAATAGAGGCTGCAGAAGTATTCCCATATTTATGAACAGTTTTAGACATTTTCTCTTCTGGTAAATTTAGTCGTTCACGTGCCGCTTCCATAATACGAATATTCGCCTGATGTGGAATTAAAAAATCACAATCCTCTTTTTGTAAGCCTGCTTTTTCTAGCACATTGATTGCGGATTCGCCCATTTGACGAACTGCAAATTTAAATACTTCACGACCATTCATAGCAATTTGATCATTTTCATCTAGATATAAGTATTTACCACCTGTACCATCTGCACCAAGCTCAAACGATAAAATCCCGCGTCCTTCAGAGACTTTAGATAAGACTGCTGCACTTGCGCCATCTCCGAATAATACAGCCGTATTGCGATCCTCCCAGTTTGTTAGCTTAGAGAGCTTTTCAACACCTACTACTAAAACATTCTCATAGCTGTTACTTTCAACAAACTGTTTTGCTGTAACTAACCCGTAGATAAAGCCAGCACAAGCTGCCGAAATATCCATTGCTGGGCATTTAGCTCCAAGTCGTTCCTGGATTTGACATGCTACACTCGGAAAAGCTTGATCCGGCGAAACCGTCGCTACTAAGATCAGGTCAATTTTTTCAGGGGATAGCCCTGCATCTTCAATTGCCCTTTGAGCTGCATAAAAACCTAAATCCGATGTATCTTCATCATCTGCCGCGATATGTCGCTCCTCGATACCTGTTCTTGAACGAATCCACTCATCCGTCGTATCAATCATTTTTTCAAAATCAAAATTTGTTAACACCTTTTCAGGTATATATTTTCCCATTCCAATAATTCCTGCGTTCATACAAAGTCTCCCTTCACAATTAAGACTAATTATTAGCACTTGGTCATAATTATAGCTCACAAAAATTTATTACACAATGGAAAATTTTTTTGATTCTTCACGAAATGTTCTCAAAAGTTTATTTTTCTTTTTATAAAACGTATGTTATGATATTGAGGGTGTAATTAAACAATACGATACAATAATGTTTGATAGAGGTGAAATTAATGCAATATATTATGACATTCTTTTGGTCATTCCTACTAATTTCTATGTTAAATTATGTAGTAAGTTCTGTAATGAACGTAGATTTTAATTTCGTGACAGGTGTAATTGTTTCTGTAGCGTTTTCAGTATTCGTTCTAGTAATCGCTGCCATTATTCCAGATGGTCCTGTTGCAGATGCTGATCATCATTAATTTATGAAGCGTTCCTTAAAGGGCGCTTTTTTATTTTGGGGACAGTATATCTTTCTTTCGTTAATTCCCGAGCCTATTTTGTTGATTTCTTCACTCTTACCGTTGATTGCAGAACTGATTTCGTTAATCTCCATTGATAAGAGATCTCTTACCCACTTCCACACTAAAAAAGCTGCCCCTATTACTAGGAACAGCCCTACTTCAAATTATTTAATCACAATTTCTCCATTACTCATTATTAATTCAATTTTGTCGCCTGGGCCGACCTCACCGCGAAGTAATTCCTTTGCAGCAGCCGTTTCTAAATGGCGTTGAACAAATCTCTTTAATGGGCGGGCACCGAATTGCGCATCTGCACCGTGCTCAACAACAAAATCAATTACCTCAGGACTTACAACAAGCTCTACCTCCTGCTCAGCTACTCGCTTTTGTAGCTGCTGAACATACTTCAAAACAATCGCGTGGAAATGCTCGTTCGTTAACGAATGGAACGTTATAATATCATCCATACGATTTAACAGCTCTGGCTTAAAATGCTGTCGTAGAGCCACCATCACTCTATCCTCTATAGCCTGCTCGTCTGAGGCGCCTAATAAATACTCAGAGCCGATATTAGATGTCATAATTACGACCGTATTGGAGAAGTTAACATTTCTTCCTTGGCTATCTGTAATGCGTCCATCATCTAATATTTGCAGTAAAATATTCGCTACATCGGGATGAGCCTTCTCGATCTCATCTAATAGTACGACTGAATATGGATTTCGGCGTACTGCCTCTGTAAGCTGACCGCCCTCTTCATAGCCAATATAGCCTGGAGGTGCGCCGACTAGACGAGATACGCTATGCTTTTCCATATATTCACTCATATCAATTCGAATGAAATGATCCTCTGAATCAAAAAGCTGTGCCGCTAGTGCTTTCGCTAGCTCTGTTTTACCAACACCAGTTGGACCTAAAAATAAGAAGGAACCAATCGGCTTTGTTGGATCTTTAATACCGGAACGCGCACGCCAAACAGCCTCTGTCACGAGCATTACTGCCTTCTCTTGCCCAACCACACGCTCATGTAATGTATCCTTTAAGCGCAATAATTTCTCTCGTTCCCCTTCCACAAGCTTTGTGACCGGAATACCAGTCCAACGAGACACAATAGATGCAATTTCCTCTGCCGTTACTTCTTCACGTAGGATTCGATTTTCCGCAGATTCTGATATCGCCACTTCTAAATCTGTTATCTCTTTTTCAAGTGCTGGAATTTTACTATATTGTAGCTCTGCCGCTTTATTGTAATCGCCTCGTGCCTGAGCATCCTCAGAATCACGTCGATACTTATCAAGCTTCTCTCGCTTTTTTTGTAAGTTTTGGATACTTTCTTTTTCTAACTCCCATCTCTTTCGCATTTCAGCGGACGAAGCTTTTAATGTCTCAATATCCCCTTGCAACGTTTCTAAACGTTTTTTACTCGCGTCGTCCTTTTCTTTCCGTAGCGCCTGCTCTTCAATTTCGAGCTGCATCAATCTGCGTGTAACAATATCTAATTCCTGTGGCATGGAATCAATTTCCGTACGAATCATTGCACAGGCTTCATCGATTAAATCAATCGCCTTGTCCGGTAAAAATCGTTCCGTAATATAACGATTAGAAAGCTCTGCCGCTGCAATAATTGCACGGTCATGAATACGAACACCGTGATGCAGCTCAAAGCGTTCCTTCAAACCGCGTAATATCGAAACTGTGTCCTCAATAGACGGTTCACGTACCATCACTTGCTGGAAGCGGCGTTCTAGTGCCGGATCCTTTTCAATATACATACGGTACTCATCAAGTGTAGTAGCACCGATACAATGCAATTCACCGCGAGCTAGCATCGGCTTCAACATATTGCCTGCATCCATCGCGCCATCCGTTTTACCTGCACCAACAATCGTATGAATTTCATCGATAAATAAAATGATGCGCCCTTCTGATTCCTTTACCTGCTTCAGCACACCCTTTAATCGCTCCTCAAACTGACCTCGGTAGCTTGCCCCAGCGATTAAAGCACTCATATCTAGCTCATACAATAGGCAATCCTTTAACCCTTCAGGTACATCCCTACGTACAATACGCTGTGCGAGCCCTTCTACAATGGCTGTTTTACCTACACCAGGCTCACCAATTAGTACGGGGTTATTTTTCGTTTTACGCGTTAGAATACGAATAACATTTCGTATTTCCTCATCACGCCCAATAACCGGATCCATTTTGCCGTTCTTTACTTCTTCTATTAAATTTCGTCCAAACTGCTCTAGCGGTGGACGATTATCTTGCTGCTGAAATTGCATCTTCATCCCTCCAAAAAGTTTGACCTTCTTTGACTAATTTGATTATAAAACGGTTTTATTAAAAATGCAAAATAATCCTTCACAATATTTTTACTCTTATTTCCATTAAATGTGTGCTATCATTATTTTGAATATTTCAGTTCATTCTCTTCACACACTTCAGTAAGGATGTGATTTAAATCGTTACTTTACACAGTATTTCAACGAAAATTTATCATTTATTTCAAGAGCATGGATTAGGCATACATGTAGAAAAGGGAAACTATATCTTTCGTGAAGGTGAACGTGCGGAGAATATATTTTTTGTATTACAAGGCGCCATTCAAATAAGTAAAGAAACAGAGAGCGGAAAGGAATTAACGATTCGAATTTGCGGAACAGATGGGATTATTGGAGAAAGTTCACTATTCTGTAAGCTTAATTATCATTCGACTACCGCCAAGGCACTTGAGCCAACGAATGTACTTGTACTACCAACAGCCACATTAGAGCTTTTGTTAACGGAGCATCCATCTTTACTAGTTGAATATTTAACGTGGTTACAAACTGAAAATTTGAAGCATCAAAGCCGAATTCGCGACCTTGTCTTAAATGGCAAAAAAGGGGCATTGTTTTCTACTTTAATTCGACTAGCAAATACATACGGTGAATTTCGTCATGATAATGAAGTGTTCATTAATTTCACATTAACAAATACTGAAATTGCGAATCTTTGTGCAACAAGCCGTGAAATGATTAATCGCATGTTAAACGATTTAAAAAAGCACAACATTATTACTTTTGACAAAGGATATATTACCATTTTAGATTTGCAATTTTTAAAAGATGAAATTGCCTGCGAAAACTGTCCGTTGCATATTTGTCGAATTGATTAATAATCCTTTTACATTAGAAAAATCCCGCCTTCGAGTGGAAGACGGGATTAATTACTTAACGGATACCTAATGCCATTTTTGCATAGCGTGACATATTATCTTTTGACCACGCTGGTGTCCAAACGATATTTACTTCTGTTTCTTTTACTTCAGGTAATTCAGCTAGCGCTGTTTTTACTTGATCCACAATTACGGGACCTAGAGGACAGCCCATTGAAGTTAATGTCATTGTTACGGTTGCTAAACCTGCATCATCTAAATCTACATCATATACTAAGCCTAAGTTGACAATATCAATACCTAACTCAGGGTCAATTACGTTTTCTAATGCACCTAACATACTGTCTTTCATATCTTGATCGATTGCCATAGTTGAAACTCCTTTCACAACGGTGATAACAGTAATCATATCAAAAGTTACGAATTATGCCAAATGTTGTGCTAGCCATTCTGTTACTTCTAACATCCCATTTCTTGAAACAGCATGTCCCGCCTTTTCGTCTAAAATATAGCGAGCCTTATGTGCTTTATTTTCCTTTATTAAATATTCATAAAACGGATAGGTCATATAATAAGGTACAACATTATCTTGCTTTCCATGCCAAAAAATAGTGGGCACTCGTTCAAAAATTTCTAAAGAGGAATCGATATTATACTGTGCTAACCTATCTAAAACAGCCTGCTGCTGTTCCTCTGCTATTGGAATCTCTATCCCCTGTTCCTTAAGCTGCCTAACCTGATACTGCGCCATGTCTGTATAGCTTGTGATTCCCATTAGAATTCCAGCTGTTTTGATCCAATTATAATTTTTTAAGCAACCTGCTGTTGTAATACCACCCATCGATGTACCCGCTACCCCAATTGCTTCTGTCGTTAATACATTTCGTTTATGGAGTTCTTCATAAATTATGCCGACATCCTGTATATAGTTTAAAACGATTTCCCAAAACATGCTATTCATTTTCGCCTCTGAGTAGGATTGCGTTCGTTCACCGTGTAAATAGGCATCTGGTAAAATAACTCGCACTCCTTTTTCAACCAATGTATACGCATAATGTAAATTATGTTCTTTCGCACTTAAAAATCCATGTAGAAAAATGACAACAGGTGTTTCATTTGTCATCTCTTCCTTATATACATGTAATATCGGTATTTCATTCCAAAGTTCTTTTTCTACAATCACTCTATTCACTCCTCAACCACTATGTAGTTATAGCGTAACAAAAAAATCCAATTTAAGTTACAAAATTTTGACGAACCGTTTATTTAAACGATAAAATTGATAAAGGTAGAGAGGAGGTACCAAAATGAAGCAGCATTTAATCGTGTTAGACTTAGATGGTACATTATTAACGGATACAAAAACAATATCTCCATATACTAAAGACATTCTTTCAAAAGCAAGGCAGGCTGGTCATCAGGTGATGATTGCAACTGGTCGACCTTTTCGTGCTAGCCAGCTGTATTATAATGAGCTTGCCTTAACGACTCCTATTGTTAACTTTAACGGTGCACTTGTACATCATCCAAGAAACAAGGCATGGGATGCTATGCATTCACCGATTGCAATGAGCGTTGTTCATGATGTCGTCGATTCTATTCATAAATATGAATATAACAACCTTATCGCTGAGGTTATGGATGATGTTTACCTGCACAATGATAATGACGAACTAATGAATATTTTAAATATGGGTAACCCACGTGTCACTATGGGCAATTTAAAATTTAATTTACTTGAGGATCCAACAAGTTTACTTATTCAGTCAAGTGAATCGAATGTGCCTATTATTCGTCAGCATTTGCATGATGTTCATGCAGAATTAATCGAGCATCGTCGCTGGGGCGCCCCGTTCCATATCGTAGAAATTGTGCGTAAAGGGCTAAACAAAGCAGTAGGTATATCAAAAGTTGCTCATGAATTTAACATTCCACGTGACCGCATTATCGCTTTCGGTGATGAGGATAACGATCTTGAGATGATTGATTATGCAGGAATTGGCGTTGCGATGAATAACGGCATCCAGGAGCTAAAATCTATTGCCAATGAAATTACATTAAGCAATAATGAGGACGGAATTGGTAAGTTTTTAGAGGATCGATTAAAGCTATAATAAAAAAAACTCTCGGTTTGGCGGTATTGCCAAGTCCGAGAGTTTTTTATTTGAAACATTAATTATTGAGCAACTGGTTTGTCAGCTACTAACTCAACATCATGTAAGTTACTAAATACTTCGTTTGCATAATCAATATTCCAGCTTTTCACACGTTTGTTTACGATAGCAAGCTCTAAACGATATTGTAACGGAACAACTGGTGCATTTTCAGCAATATGTTGTTCAAACGCAAGGAATTGCTCTGCACGGAAATCTGCATCAAATGATTTTGATGAATCGATGTCCTTTAAGATTGTTGTTAACTCAGGTGAAGAATAACGCGTGAAGTTAAATTCAGCTTTGTCTGAATATACACCCGATGGAGATGGGTTAGAGCCTACACCCCATGCAGCCATAAAGATATCGATGTTTGGATCATCAGCTTCTACTTTATCGTAGAAAGAGTTGAACTCGATTGTACGACCATCAGTATAAACAACTTTTAATCCTACTTCTTCCCAGTTTTGTAACCAGAATGCAGAGATTTGCTCTGCTACATCGTCACCAGACATTGTAGCGAATTTAATTTCGAATGGTTTACCAGCTTTATCTTCACGGATACCGTCGCCATCAACATCTTTGTATCCAGCTTCGTCTAATAAAGCATTTGCTTTCTCTGGGTCATAAGAATAACCCTCTAAAGATTTATCATGGAACGAAGTGAATACAGGTGGTACGATCGCATTCGCACGTGTACGTAAGCCATCATAGAATACTTCATTTACTTCTTCAACGTTCATAGCATAAGCCATAGCTTGACGTAATTTTACGTCACCCATTTTTGAACCTTCGATATCAGTTGCAACTGTTCCGTTAGCTGCATCCCATTTACCTAGCTTGAAGCCAATATAGTTATAGTAAAGCTCAGGACGAGCAAGAATATCAATGTTAGTTAATCCTTCAATTTCAGGATATTTTGATGATCCGAAGTATGATGTAACATCATACTCACCTGATTCTAATGCTTTCGCAATTGAAGCAGATGGAACTACTTTTACAATAACGCCGTCTAATTTAGGAGCGCCTTTCCAGTAGTTTGGATTCGCTTTATATTGAACAGACTCACCAGAAACTACTTTCTCAACAACAAACGCGCCAAGAGTAACTGGATTTTTACGAATTGCATCATGCTCTAATAGATCCTTCACTGCTACACTTCCAAGAATATGTGAAGGCTCAGCATAGTATAATAACCCGTCACCACCAGAGAAAATACCAGGTGAAATATCTTTTAATTGAATTTCTAACGTTGTTTCATCAACTTTTTTAAGACCAGAAATTGTTTCTGCTTTGCCGTCATGGTACTCAACAGCACCTACGATATTTTGGAAATCAGAATCATAACGAACACCTTCGTAATCCTTGTGACCAATAATGTTGTAAGGTAGGATTAAGTCTTCAATTTTTAAAGGTTCACCGTCAGACCATTTAATACCTTCACGGATTTTAACTGTTACTACTTTAGATTCTTGGTTAACTTCCATCGAAGCAATACCTTCATTAGTAAATAAGAAGTCGCCATCAGTTTCGAAAATTTTGTTTGAAGCAAATTTTAATAGTTCATCATCGTATCCATCTTCATATAACGCATACGAGAAGATCCCTTGGAAAGGCTCATCCTTTTGCATTGCAACCATTAAAGTACCGCCTTTAATAGCTGTACCTTCATTTTCAACTGAAGTTTCGAAAGCCAATTCTTTTGGCTCTTCTTTTTTGCCACCATCATCTTTGCCAGTGTCTTTGTCTTTATCTCCATCGCCGTTACAAGCAGCTAATACTAAAAGTGCTGCAAATAACATAGCTAGAAGAGACCATTTTTGTTTCTTCATTTCTTTTCCTCCCTTTTTTCTACTTTAGCTAGCATTTCAAAGTAAAATACAGCTAATTTATACATAACATACCTACCTACAAATGGCAAATATGAGAGTACCATAATTGTATAATAATTCTAGTACATAAACACCTTTAATAAAATAACCAATATTCAGTCTATTATAGTTATATTGAAAGGACTGCAATAAGTACAGCCCTTCCAATCTATTAACCTAAACGTTGTTTCGCATCTGCCGAACGGCGTAGAGCTTGCCCAACATAATTAATCATCAGCATTAATATTAAAATTAACAGTGCCGCTGGTAGCCATATCCACCAATACGTAGATAAAACAAGTGGATTATTAGCATAACTTACTAAAGTTCCAAGTGATGGCGTATCAGGAGGCAAACCAAAGCCTAAATACGAAAGACCTGTTTCAATCCCTACATTACCAGCAAAATTCAATGTTAACTCAATAATAAGAATCGAACTTAAGTTTGGCATAATTTCTTTGAATATAATGACAAAATCATTTGTTCCTAGAGTTTTAGAAGCATTTACATAATCGCGTCGACTTTCTGTAAGCGCTTTAGAACGCACAAGTCGCGCTGTACCTGTCCATAAGAATAAGCTCATAACTCCAATGAACGTCCATTTATCATATTTCGGTACAATTGTAAGGAATACGATAATGATCATTAATTGTGGAATTGTAATAAAGAAATCAATAATACGCATAAATAAATTATCAATCCAGCCACCAAAGTAGCCACAAATCAAACCAATTAAAATACCGAAAGTACCTGTAATGATTGTAATCCAAATCGCAATTTCAATTGAGTTTCGTGCACCGATAATAAGCTGACCGAAAACATCACGGCCTCCTACATCTCCGCCTAACCAATAAGCTGCACTAGGCTCCGCATATTTTCCACTTAGAGAAATACGCATAACCTCTACTTGGTCTAACAATAATGCCCAAATAAATATTCCTATAATAGTGATCACAAGTGTAACAAGTGAAAACATTGCTATTTTATCTTTTTTGAACTCTCGCCAAATTACCTGCATACCTGTAGGCGGAGAGCTTACTACCTCTTGATTAGTTTTTTCTTTAACCATTTTCAATCTCTCCTTTACATTTTAGTTTTGTCTATTCAATCCTAATACGAGGGTCAACAATACTCATAATAATATCGGATAATAGACTACCTAATAATGCTAAGAAGCCATATAACATAACTAGTGCCGTAATAACACTATAGTCACGAGATAAGATTGATGAAATAAATAAGTGTCCCATGCCTGTGTAAGAAAAAATTTGCTCGATAAAAATTGACCCACCTAATAATCCTGTAATTGTAAAACCAAAGAATGCGGCTACTGGTAATAATGAGTTACGGAATATATGACGTGTATATACTTTGCGCATCGGTATTCCTTTACTACGTGCAGTACGTACATAATCCATCGTTTTTGCATCAATAACCTCTGTACGTAGGTATTGAATAATAGCAGTTGTTCCTAATAGAGCATACGTAATGGCTGGTAGTAGCATGTGATAAATCTTACTCATAATATATCCTAGTGTTCCTGGATCCTGTTTTACATCAACAGAACCGCCTGTTGGGAACCAGCTAAGCTGATAGCCAAAGAAGTATAAGAATAATAATCCTAATACGAATGTTGGAATGGCATAACTTATAAAGCTATATAGCACTACACCACGGTCAAATAACGTATTATTATAGCGCCCTGCTAAAATTCCTAATGGAACTGCAATTAAATAAAGTAAAAACGCACTTAATAATGATAACCAGAACGTATTTAACGCACGCTCACCAATAATCGTCGTTACTTGTACTTTATACGTATAACTTTTGCCAAAATCACCTTGGAAGGCATTACCCATCCAACGTGCATATTGCTCATACCACGGGTCATTTAATCCTGCCTTTTCTCGTAATTCTTCAATCCGAGCTGGATCCGTTTCTGGTGTAATCATCCCTGTAAACGGGTCACCAGGCATAAACTTCGCCATAAAGAAGATAAGTAAACTTAGGACAAATAATTGTGGAATCATAATTAAGAAACGTCGAACTATCGTTTTCCACATATTAGATTCCCTCCTTTACTTGTAAGACTGAACTCGTAGCAGCAACAAAATGAGAATTTGATACAGGTACTAAATCAAATACCCGTCCATTTTTATCAAAATATTTAGAATGTTCTTGCTTGTAATGTTGCTCTACTTCAATACGTTCACGCTTACGCTCATCACGACCGACTGGCGATACATCTGGAATCGCAGATAATAATCGTTTTGTATAAATATGCTGAGGATTGTTGTAAATATCATGCTTCGCACCTGATTCTACAAATCTACCTTTATACATAATAGAAATATAGTCACACATATGCTTCACAACACCTAAATCGTGTGAAATGAATAAATAACTTAAGCCATATTCATTTTGAATGTCCTTCATAAAGTTTAAAACCTGTGCTTGTACAGATAGATCTAATGCCGAAACTGGCTCATCTGCAATAATTAGCTTTGGATTCGTTGCTAGTGCACGTGCAATCCCTAATCGTTGCTTTTGACCACCAGAAAATTCATGTGGATACTTTAATTTTGCATCCTCTGGCATTCCTACAATGGCTAACAGCTCACTAATTTTTTTCGATTCTTCTTGAGGTGTTAAGCTTAGGAAGTTTCGAATTGGTTCAGCTAAAATATCTTGTACACGCTTACGCGGATTCATCGCTGACGTTGAGTCTTGGAAAATCATTTGTATATCACGGTTATAGGCTGAATTTCGATCACGACGTTTATTCGTTACATTTTCACCTTCATAAATAATAGTACCCGATGTAATTTTCTCTAAACCTATAATCGATTTACCCGTTGTTGATTTACCACAACCAGACTCACCTACTAAACCGTAAGCCTTTCCCCGTTCAAACTCCATTGATACACCATCAACAGCATGCACTTGGTCGATAACACGATTAAAAAATCCACCGCGAATCGGGTAATGGACTTTTAAATCATTAATTTGCATAAAGCTCATGATGTTTGTCCTCCTTCTTCGCCTTTAAAATAAAAATCCTTATAGCATGAGCATCGTACAAAATGTCCTTCTGCAACTTCATGCAATCGTGGATCTGCCTCATGAGTAGATTCTGGAATCCATGAAATGCGAGGTGCAAAGCGGCAACCTTTTCGAGGTAGCTTCACCAGCGAAGGAACAATCCCCTCAATCACATTTAACTTCTCATCGCTGCTATTCATCTGTGGAATCGAATTAAATAATGACCGCGTATAAGGATGCTTTGGATTATTAAATAGCTCTTGAACTGAAGCCATTTCAATAATTTGACCAGCGTACATAACTGCAACTCTATCAGCTACTTCTGCTACTACACCAAGGTCATGCGTAATTAAAATAATGCCTGCTCCAGTTTCCTCCTGAAGATCCTTCAATAAATCTAAGATTTGCGCTTGAATTGTAACGTCTAATGCTGTTGTAGGCTCATCAGCAATAATAATTTGAGGCTTACAAGAAATAGCAATTGCGATAATTACACGTTGACGCATTCCACCAGAAAGCTGGTGAGGGAATTGTCTAGCAACACGAGGTGGATTCGGAATTCCTACCTGAGTTAAAAGCTCCAACACTCGTTTGTGGCGCTGCTCTTTCGTTAATTTCGTATGATAAATCAAGCTCTCCTCGATTTGTTCACCAATTCTCATTAATGGATTTAGGGCTGAAAGTGGATCCTGGAAAATCATACCGATATCTGAACCACGAACCTCGTTGAATTGGTCCTCAGTCATCTTTGCTAAATTTCTGTTTTTAAATAGGATTTCACCTTGAATACGTGTTTTATTATGATCATGTAACCCAATAATAGAAGTGGCTAGCGTACTTTTCCCGCAACCAGACTCTCCCACTATAGCAAGAATTTCATTTTTTCTTAGTGTTAGAGAGACACCATCAACTGCATCGAAGTACGTATCTTTAATTCGAAAACCAGTATGCAAATCATTGATTACTAAAAGCTCGTCTGTGGATTTCAAATCTTTACTCCTTTCTAAATTTACTAGTAGATAAGAATATTCCGAAAATTTACTACATAATTTGTTTAGTGATTCTTTACAATAAATCACTTCTTTATTGTTGAAATTTACATTCAAATAATGTTGATTTGAATTATACCCTTATAAAATATTTTTCGTCAATATATACAACAATAATCATTGCAATATAGGATAATATAATATATATCATAGTAATTCGACAATAGTTTTTTTGAAAAAATACACTTTACCGCTTTAATGCGCTAGATTATTTGTGTAAATTCCATAATTCATCTCAATCGACAGCCTTCTAAAAAAATGCCGTATATTATATTGAAAAAGTATTACCTTTGTATATTTTAGGTATTTTAATTCAAAGATAAGTATAAAACAATACAGTTAATTCTTCAAAGTGAATGCTCATTCAACAAGTGAATATTATACAAAAATCTCTTGAAATTTGAATCAATTTCACAATGATAGTTTCATCAACAAACAAGAACCGGAAAGCGACAAAAAACTCCATTATCCCCATCATTACGCTACATACGAATACGTTCCTCGGACAGCACTGAGACGTTTTACTTTCGCAATCAAACACGGTTTCGCTACGTTCTATCCAAAATCACGGTTCACTTATTATTCTTGCTGAAAGCTTTGCTCTGTTGTGAAAGGCATGTCAGCAGCCATAAAAGCAGTCTTCCACTTGGCTTAAATGCCTGTGCTTTTTCTTTGAAAAACATTTTATGAAACTAACTCAATTAAATTCTTATTTTATTTTATATATGTGCAATTTTCTGAAAACAGTCGTCGCAACTAAAAATAGACAACGTTATTACAATAAACATACTTAAAGAAAATTACAATTATTTTGCTTATAGTTTTATTTTTTTGTCACTATCTTCATAAGTGATTTCAATAAAAAACTACAGGCAGATTAATTCATCCAATTGCCTGTAGCCTCTTATTTATTACTTAGCGTGAGTGTTTTGCTCTGCACGTCGTTTACGGCCACGTTTAACAATTGATATGACGAAAACCGTAAATAATACATATACAATTCCTAATGCAACAAGGTATGAAACGTTAATCCCTCGTTCATCAATCACTTGGTATACCTCAACCATTTCTCGATCTAAAATAATTGGGTAATACCCTTCCTTATTTTCTCTAATTATTTCACTTTCGAACATCCCGCGAATTTCTTTACCTTCACCAATTAACTCTGGCGAAATGTTTACACGGTCTGTCACACTCGTATTATTTATAACAACAATCCATGTTTCCTTTTCTGATTCACGCTTAAATGCTAGGAAGCCATCCTCATTTTTTAGTATTTCAAAATCGCCACTACGTAATGTATCAGATTGATTTCTTAAGCTTTGCAGGTTTTTAATAAAATCGATTAGTTCTTCATCTGTCTTAAAGTTATAATATTGGTGCGATTCTGGACCTACCTTACCATTCATCGCGATTTCTGATCCGTATTGAATGACTGGTACACCTGGCAATAATAACGTAGCAGCGTAAGCCATTTTCATTCGTGTTGGTGGATGACCATGCTGTCCATCAAATACATCATACGTAAAACGATTTGTCCATAAATTATCAAACATTATTTGCGAAGGAACTTGTCCTTCATGTAAATACGGATCCACATATTTTGTTATATTAGACGAATCTAAATCAACATTTTTATATATATTTCGATAGATTTTATTTGTTTCTTCATAGTAGCTCGCATCAAAATGTGCTGGGCTTTCTTCATTAGAAATTACATAAATATTCGAATCAATCGCTTTAATCTCATCGATTAGTTCATTAACAAATTCCGTACTAGCCCCATCTAAATTTGTTAAGCGGATACCGCCAACTCCATATGTAGATACGAAAGTAATTATCGCTTCTTTCAATGCTGCTTGCACATCTACATTTCCTAAATCAAAGCTAGCAATACCATTAGCCTTATCACTAATCCAATCAGCCTTTGCAGCATCCTTCACCCATTCATGATTCTCACTCACTTTTGACAGGGGAAAATCAACCATGACTGTCATATCTTTTTCTTTAAAGGTTTCTACAACCTGCTTAAATTCATCACTAGTTCCAAAATGGGGTTCCAGCTCTGAATAGCTAGTTATCATAGACCCGTCATATTTTTCTGTTGTAAAAATCGATCCAACAGAAACAATTGAAAAGCCCATGTTTTGAATATGGTCACTACGGCTCATTAAACCCGTAAAGTCCCCGCCTGCAAATTGTGTATTATCCTGTGTATTGACGTTTATATCATTTGATGCCGTACCATTAAAAAAACGGTCTACTAATAAATCATATATACTTTCATCAGCGATCGTTCGCGATTCCTCAGCTTGAATTGTAGCCGTCTGAAACGAGGCCGCTAGCAGTAAGCTTGCTGCAGTCGCGCTGATCCATTTTTTGAATCCCAAATTTAATCCCTCTCTTTCAAAGCAATCCAACGTCATTTTACCAAAAATTCTTGTGTTGGTCCCCCTATTTTGAATTTTATTAGCATAAATCAAATCTTAAATGCGTCTAAAAGGTGAACTTAGACGCAAAAAATCTACGAAGCACATTTGCCTCGTAGATTTTTAAATTATGAAAAGTTCATTGGAATTCCGTTGAATAAGCCTAGGTATAGTGTCACGAAGAAAACGATCGCGAATAATACCCAAAACATCGTCGTCGATTTCCCTTTAGTCTTGCGGACTAGGATCATTTCCATAAAGCCAATTACTAGAATACCGAATAACACTTTTATGTCATATATCATTCCGAAGCCATCACGATAATTCATGAACAGTGCTCCACCCGAAATAATAATTAGAATGTACATCAGTCGTAGTCCCATATGTACACCTTTATTCGGCTTACTTGCTACTGCAGCAATGAAAAACAAAATAATTGCAATTACCCAAGTTGTAATGTGTAAATGCGTTGTACTAGTTAAAAAACCCATTATTTTCCCACCTCATAATTTTCTTTACATGCAACATCCTACCATGTTAGAGTGAGAGTTTTCAATGAAATTGATTTCGAGTTTCAACCTTACTAAAAAAATGTGTCAGTTCAACGTCACGCTTACTCGAAGCGATTTGCTAATGTCCCGATTCCTTCGATTGACACTTTTACTTCGTCACCAGCTTTTAAATAAGTAGGTGGTGTCATCCCTTTTCCTACCCCATCTGGTGTGCCAGTTAAAATAATATCGCCTGGCTCCAGTGTGACATACTTTGAAACTGTCGCAATTATTTCTGCTATTGGATACATCATATCCTTTGTTGAGCCATTTTGGCGTACCTCACCATTTACCTTCGTCACGACAGATAAATTTTGAGGATCTGGAATTTCATCCTTTGATACGAGGTATGGCCCAAGTGGACATGTACCATCTAGGCTCTTCCCTAAGAAGAACTGCTTATGCCTCTCTTGTAGGTCACGTGCCGTAATATCATTTCCAATTGTATAGCCAAAAACGTAATCATATACCATCCCTTTAGGAATGTTTTGACCGCGCTTGCCAATAACCACTGCAAGCTCTCCCTCATAATCTAGCATTTCTGTTTTATCCTTATGAACTGGAAGAGTTGCTTCATCAGCTGCGATTGCTGTTGGCGATTTGGTAAATACCATTATATGCTCAGGTGAACCAGCCGCTCCCATTTCAATGGCATGCTCATTGTAGTTTTTACCGATACAAAGTATATTTTTCGGCGTTCTTGGGATTGGCGATAGCCACTCAATTTCTGTAAATGTAAGCTTAAATTCATTTGCGTTTTCACTTTTTTGTGCGGCATCTACCAATTTACGAGTTTGCTCCACAAAATCAAAGCCGAGTGAAATACCGTCAATGATCGTAGACGGGAACGTTGGAAGCACTTGAAGCTGCTGTTGAATTTTTAGTACATCCCAAACAGCGTCTTCTTTTTTCACTTTCGGTCCAAATTTTACTTGTCCGTTATACTTAAATGATAATAGCTTCATAGTTTTAAAGCGCTCCTTCTTTTTTCTACATCATACATTAAAATTGAAAGAATTTCCTTACTTTTCTGAATACATTTTCCCGTAAGTTAATCTTTTTACCGCTGCTTCGAGTGGGCCCTGTGTAAATTTCGATAGCCATAGCTCTGCTAGGATGACTTGAATAGCAAAAATCGCGAAAGCAATGTAAACGGCAGTTGGTACGTCAATTTCTCCATATAAGCCAAAACCAAAATTATAAAATATTATCGTACAAACGATAGACTGCATAATATAGAGTGTCATGGACATTCGACCAGCCTTTGCAAGTGGCGAAAATACTTTATTCATCACAGGAATATAACTTAGCACAACAAATACAGCAATATATCCGACCGATAGAATGGGTCCTCCAATAGATACTTGAATATAATCATATAAATATATTTTTCCTAAGTTAATTGGCAAGCTTTTTAAAATAATACCTATTGCAACAAAAAGTACTGCAAAGGAAATCCAAAGCCCCTTAAGTTCTTTCGCCCGCTCTAATAAACGCCATTTGGCTGCAGCAGCCCCAATAAGCATATACGGTAAAATAGTAAATAAAGCCGAGAACCACATTCCTATTCCCATTTGGATTTTGAGATCATGTAACCGTTGCATAAAAGCGTCTAGCCAGTTCCCTGTGCCATAAGCAGTAATGGCATTTTGTAGCATCGTAATATCAATTGCGATTTCATCCATCCCAATCATTAATGCACCCGCTAAAGCTAAAATCCCTAAATAGAAGACATGCATCAAGGCATTTAATGCTAAGCCAATACTCAGTAACCAGCCACTCTTTAAACGAATAAAGACTAAGACAAAAAAGCCACAAAATGCATACATAGCAAGAATATCACCCCACCAAATGAAGAGGGCATGAATCATTCCTATAATAAATAAAATTAGTAATCGCTTGGATGCAAATCGATAAAAATCACGGCCTGTTGCCTGTGCTTTCATAAACTGCATCGCTAGCCCATATCCAAAAAGCATGGAGAATAATGGATAGAAGCTACCTTGAACGTAAATATCTAATATTTGATGCCAAATAATATCCGTCGCTTCTGTAAACCAAGTACTTAAATCCAATATGTGTGGCATTGGTAAATAAAAGCCAAACATATTGACTAGTAAAATCCCTAGTAAACTGAAGCCTCGAATCGTATCTAGCGTGTGTACTCGAGCGTTTAATTGCGTTGGTTGAAAGTTCAACTCTTCGCCTCCTTCCTATCTCCTTCTATGTTACAATATATCCCTTATCCTTCCTATCACTGTTCAAGATGTTATGAAAAGTTAACATTTTTTCAGAAACTAAGATGTTCTTTCCCCTTCTACAAGGTCACAACCTCACCGATGTCATATAAATAAAGCACTTTTTCATCGATTGTAATTCGTTTAATGGATCGGATTGCTTCATCATAAATGGCAAGCTGTAGACCGTAACGATCCTTCATTTCTTGTGAAAGGGCTGGCTCTTTATTATACGGTGGTCGAATCTTATCTGTTTTATAATCGAGTAGCACCCAGCTTCCTTCACGATCCTGGAATAAACAATCAAGAACTCCTTGTACAATTTGCGTGTCCCCTTCTGCATCTTTACGACTAAGTGTAAACGGCACTTCACGAAGGAGATGAGTGGCTTCTTTGAATCGCTGGCCTATCGATGTCGAGAAAAATGCTAATACATCTTCCATATTGATTACTTCCGCCTCTTGCCGCTTAAGAAGCTGTCGATCAACTAAGCTTTGTAGAAAGGCATTTCCTTCCTCTAAGCTAGTAAACCCTTGCTGTGGCACATGCTGCATAACAGTATGGACAACCGTACCAATCTCGGCTCCAGTTAGTTTCTTCGCCTGAATAAAGCTTGGGCGCTTTGCTAGCGTTGATTTCGTTTTACTAAATGCGTGATAGAGCGGCTCCTCTTCCTGTTGCATTGCTTGGAAACGTTTTATTTCAGACACAGACGTTTTTGATTTCTTTTTAACCGCATGCATGTAAGGATACTGGGTTGTAAAACGCTCTGTTAATAGTGCTACTAGCTCTTCATTGACTCGTTGCTGAACACTTTCCTGCTGCACTTGCTCTTCCTCTACTTTTTTTGCTCGAAGTGAATCATTCCCTAGCACCTTAACAGACCATAAACTATCCCTTAAAGCTTCCGCTTCCGGCTCAGCATCTGTTATCGAAAGTGTTAAATAATCGTTATGACGCGCCACAGCAGGTCCTACCCAATCTAAATAGCTGTTAGCATTCGCACGTAAATAATTCGGTAAGATCACATCTGGTGGTAAGTCCTGCAGTAATTCCCACTCTTGCTTTTTCTTCTCCCAATTTTTCACTGACCCAACTAAAATGAGCTTCTCCTTTGCACGTGTCATCGCTACATATAAAATACGCATTTCTTCCGCTTTCATTTTGGCAATCTTTTTTTCTTTCATTGCTAAATATGGCAGAGAGGTATACATAATCCGCTGCTCCGGATCAATGGCCTTTACCGCAATCCCGAAATCCTGGTCAAATAAATAGGAGCCTTTAAAATCTTGTTGGTTAAACTGATGGGTCATGCCTGCTACAAAAACGACCGGGAACTCTAATCCCTTTGAGGAGTGAATTGTTACTAAACGAACGACATCATCTCCTTCGCCGATCGATTTCGCAATACCTAAATCATCCCCACGTGACTTCATCCGGTCAATAAAGCGTAGGAATCGGAAAAGCCCTCGGAAGGATGTTTTTTCATAGGCAAGTGCTCGGTCATGAAGTGCACGCAAATTCGCCTGACGTTGTTTGCCCCCTACCATAGCGCCCACCATCTCATAATAATTTGTTTGTAAATAAATATCCCATACAAGCTCTGCTAGAGATCCACGGCGAGCAAAATCGCGCCATCCCTTTAGCTGCTCCATAAATTTTTGTAGCTTTCGCAGAGTTTCTGGATGTATCGAGTCGGCACCTTCCTGCAAGTATGTTTTTAAAGCCTCATAGTAAGGAACATTGCGCTTTGCGAGACGAATTTCTGCAAGCTCATTTTCAGTTAACCCGATAAACGGGGCTCTTAACACAGAAGCTAGCGGAATATCCTGATACGGATTATCGATCACTTTAAGTAAATTCAGCATGATCATTACTTCTATTGCCTCAAAATACCCTTTAGATGATTCGGCATATAACGGGATCCCAGCAGCCTTAAATTCCTCGGCTAGATCGGTAGACCATTTCATCGACCGCATTAATATCACAATATCCTTATAGCGAATCGGCCTAGAAGATTGGTCCTTCGGGTTATAAACTTCATAGCCGCTATCAATCATATGACGAATACGGTTAATAATATAACGAGCCTCCTGCTGAGAGCGTTTCATATCCTCTAGCTCCTCGGCTTCAATTGAGGATTCCGTTTCCAATACTTCCTCATTTGATTCGTTCATTGCACCTGATTCATCTAAAATAACAAGCTCTACTGGTACATTCTTTTCACTATAGCTCGCTCCAAATTTAAGGGCGGCCTTGCTATCATAGTTAATTTCGCCGACCTTTTCATCCATCACTTGCCCGAAGACATAGTTCGTGCTATTTAATACTTCTTGGCGGCTTCGGAAGTTTGCATTTAGATCAATTTTCATCCCTGTATTTGTCGGGTGCTCCTGGAATTCCTTATATTTTCGTAGGAACAGTCGTGGCTCTGCTAATCGGAACGCATAGATTGACTGTTTCACATCACCAACCATAAATAAGTTGCCATTCGCTTCATCGCCACTTTTTACAAGCTGTAAAATCGTCTCCTGTAGCATATTTACGTCCTGGTACTCATCGACAAGTACTTCTTTAAATCGCTCCTGGAAATCCTTTGCAACAGCGGATGGCAAAAGGGTATCTCCGTCTTTCTCCATTAAAATTTCGAGTGCATAGTGCTCTAAATCGGAAAAGTCCACAAGACCGCGCTCTAGCTTCGCTGCCTTGAACGCCTCGCTATAAATAATTGTAAGCTTGACAAGCGTTTCGATAATCGGCTTCATCTGACGAATTTCTTGCACTAAAAACTCCGGATTCCGAACGAAAAATGTTTCCTTTATCGTCTTTACAATATCCTTTGCAATATCACGATTCTCCTTCGCCTTCCCCTTTGCATATTCGTCCGGATTGTCCGCCTTCTTGACGGTCGGCATACGCACCCAGTTTGCCTGCCCCATATGGTCGTATAAATCCTGCCATGTTCCCTGTTGGATTTTTTCAATTGCCACGCGAACAAACGCCTCTTCAGCAATGGCTACCGGTTCATAGGCACTTAACCCAAAATCTGCGGTTGCGAGGTTCTTCATTTCTGTAAGGTTGTTATGAGCTGCCATTAAGGAATGCTCGATCGATTGCTTTAAATCCTGCACAAACGGTAAATCATCCACGACTGCATTCTCCGGTAAATCATAGGCAGTCGGTAAAGTGCGGAGCCAGGCATATGGGTCCGGCTGTACACGAGACATTTCATATAATTGCTGGATTAGCTTTTCAATTTCTTGATCGCTACGATCGGAAGTAAAGCTATCAACTAACAGATACACTTCCTGCTGTGATAAAGTTTGCTCCTTTTCCCCATACGCTTGCTCTAAAACCTGGGCTAGTACGTCATCTCGAAGCAGGGCCACCTCATCCTGACTCGCAATTCGGAAGCCAGGATCCAAATCAATCATATAAGCATACTGACGACAAATGGCTAGACAAAAAGAATGTAACGTAGAAATTTGCGCCTTATTCACAAGACTAAGCTGACGACGTAAAAACTGATTATATGGGTCCTTCGCGATTGCCTTTTCAAGCGCCTCTGCCATTCGACTTCTCATTTCGGCAGCGGAAGCATTGGTAAATGTTACGACTAACAATTGATCGACATCAATTCGCTTATGAGATGGAGCTAAAACCTTTTGGATTAAACGCTCGATCAGGACTGCTGTTTTACCAGAGCCGGCAGCTGCTGCAACGAGCATATCTTGTCCCGATGCCCAAATCGCCTTCCATTGTTCATCCGTCCATTGTGCATTTTCTGGTTTAGTTGGAATCATGCAGACCACACTCCTTTTTCACTCTATCTAGTATCGCTGCTGGCTTTTGTGGATTGAGCTTATGATGGCTCTGCGTACCATCGCTTGGATCAAACTGACAAATGGCTTTAAAGCTACAATAATCACAGGCTGTTTTATTTTTTAACGCGTAAGGCGTAATAGATGTTTTCCCTGAGAAAATTGCATTTCCTGCTTCCCTATGCTTTTCCATTACAAATTGCTGTAGCGCTGGCATCGAGCTTTCATCCACTACTTTAGAATAGGCGCCTAACGCACCTTTATTTGTAACACTAACAGGAATGACGTTTGATTTTTTATTTTCAAGAAGCTCCGTATCCATCGCCTCTAGAACGTCTAACTCACTCGTTACAAGCCCATTCATTCGATAATTCTCTAATCGTTGCAATTCACGTACACTTTCATCAACATACTCCTCTAAACGAATTAATGGATCATGCACATGCACATAGAGCATTCCTGCTGGAGCAATGATTATATTTTTTTCTGTATTCGGCAATAGACTCGATGCATTTTTTAAGGCAACATCTAAATATGTTAATAACTGCAACGATAGCCCGTGATAAATCTCATTTAAATCGAGATCTCGACTAGAGGATTTATAGTCAACCACTCTGAGGAAAACTTGATTCTCCTCTTCATAAGCATCAATTCGGTCAATTTGTCCGCGCAGGATCATTTTACGCTTACCCTCAAGCTCAATTTCTAGTCCTGGTAATGCATTCTCCTCATCGGTTGTTGATTTATCATCCCGCTTACCAAAAGGCTTTTCATGAACAATCGGCTGAAACTTCGATACTTTTGCATGCTGTGTTAAAGCAAATAGGGTACGAGCAACAACACGAATTAATTTTTCTTTAATGTACGTATATCGTGCATTGCTTTCTAAAATACGATACGAGAAAATACCGACAAGTGGCTCTACCGTCTCTCTAGCCTGTCGTAAACATTCCCTATACGATGTTGGCGGCTCATTTTCCGATGTTAGTATCGTCCGTAACGCCTCGTGGAATAAATCGCCCATTGCAAATGTTTCAAGCTTATATTCTGCGCGCTCTTCTAAACGAAGACCGTACGAAGTAAAATGCGAAAACGGACATCGGAAAAACTTCTCTACTCGAGAAACACTTGCTTGAAGGCTATCTCCGTATAAGGCAATCGTATTTTCTTCTGTTAATGCCTCTGCTGTATTTTTCTTATAGAGAGGCTTTGTTACCCTTTGAAGTATTTCATTCCAATAGGGATCACGCTCATAAAATGCTTGCAATGCATTCCATTCCGGTGCTAGCCCTTGTGTTATTTCAGCATGCTTTAACTGCATCGTTAAATACGCTAAAGACGGACCCGGTTGACGCAAGTATGACAGCACCTTGCCCTCATCCAATTCTTCAATCGGATCAATTAAAATTTTGTGATGCGGAAGCGTTTTTTCACCGCTCACCTCAAATAGTTTGCTCATACGGTTGATATATAAGGATGGAAGTAAACCTTTACTTTCCTCATCAGCACTTGAATACGTCAAATATAAGCGATGTGTTGGTGATGAAATAGCACGGTACATTAAAAAAGCTTCCTGCAAAAGCTTACTTTTAGTATTTGGTGCTAGCTCATAATCAATTTCATCAAAATACTCACGCTCAGCATCTGATAGTAATCCTTCCTTATCAATACGCATCGGATAGACGCCATCATTTACTCCGATAATAAATACGACCTTCATATTATCAAAGCGTGAATACTCTACAGTGGCAACCGTCACCTCATCTATTGCAGGTGGAATGCCTGCAAATTGTAAGGAATCAAATCCCTCGTCTAGTATTTGTATTGCTTCTTCAAGCGTTATCTCCTGCTCGCCAAACATTAATACAAATTGGTCGAGCACGTTCACCCAGCCATTCCATACTTGATCATGCTCACTGCCATATTCGAAGGCTGCCGCTTCTAATTCCTGCTCTTTTAAAATCTGTAGCTTTTCATACACCTGTAGCTCTTCTACAAATTGATAAATAGCAGTGGCAATCTCTAGTCCACTCCTTGCTTGCTTTAACGACTGCTCCAGTATTCCTAACGGTGTACGAATCATATCACGCGCTTCATACAATAAATCTTGCATTGCAAGCTCTGCATCGGTTTGCACGGAGGTTATCTTTTCTAATGTGCGAAAACGTTTATAGATCCAGCTGTTAGCATCCTTCCAACGATTCCCTACAATTCCCTTTGCGATGACAAAGTTTTCAAGCCTATCAATCTTTTCTCTTATACTGTGTCGATTCCCATCAATCGGGAAAAATAAGTCTGTTTTAACACCACGAAATATCGGCTCATATTGCCAGTTTGATACAATCGACTCAAGGGCAGATCGTGTCAGCTCGATTAACGGATGATGTAGCATCGGACGCTTTTCATTAGAGAAAAATGGAATGCCATACTGTTTAAAGGTGGTCGAAATGATTGGATCATAGACATCCGCTTGTCGATACATAATCCCAATGTCCCTATACCGCAAGTCCTCTTCAGTTACAAGCCGCTTTATTTCCCGGGCAATACCTTGTATTTCTGCTCTACGGTTCGCTCCTTCAATTAACTGTACAAAGCCATTTCCTTTCTGAGACGTAAAAATCGGTGCGTGGAAATTACGCTCAACATGCTTTAAATCCTCATTGGTGAAACGGAATTGTTGTTCGAGGTGAGTACGTGGCTCTACCTCTATACCATTTTCAAATGCTTCGTTTATGAGCTTGTCATAGGAAAAGGCTGCACGGTGAAATAATGCTTCGGGCTCCGCTGCAGCACTTACTTCATCAAACGGTAACACAACAGTTACTCTCTTCGCTAAGGCGAGTAATTGTTGCACAATGGCAAACTCTCTTTTCGTAAACATCACGAAGCCATCAATATAAATATGTGCTTCTTTTATTTTTTCTGAGTTTTTTAGCCTCTCTACGAGTATTGGGTAAAAGCCCTCTCCATCTACGTAGCTATCTCCAAGTTTAGCTTCGAGCTCACGTAAAATAATTTGGAAATCCTTCATTTTTGAAATTAACGTACTAGATGCATTTGACTGCTCTAATTGTTCAATCAAGCCGGTAATTGATTCGCTCGTAATATCATATTGGCTAAATTCACGTAAGAGCACTTCTACCTCTTGTGTAAAGCCTCGTTTACCTGCTGCTTGACGAAAAAGGGCAAATCGTTCTTTATTTTCTTCTAATATTCGACGTATTAACATGCGATATCCAAAGCTATCAATTTTGTCCTTTGCAATCCCCCCTGTCTCCTGTAATATAAACCAAGCTAAACGCTTAAACGGTAATACTTGCGCACGCATAATCCCCTGCACATCATATTTATGTGTAAGATCATACTCAGTTGAAAACGACATTTGATCAGGTACAATGATAAAAATTGGTGGTCCTAGAGGATTTGCTTTTAAATCTTCTATAATTTCTTGATGAATTCTCGTTGTTTTCCCGGACCCCGCTCGCCCAGAAACTATTTTTAAAGCCATATTCATCCCCCTCTTAATCTATTATTTTTATTTTACACTCTAATAAACGTTCGTGTAGATAAATAAATAAACACAGCTCCTAAATATGTAGGAACCGTGCTACCTTTTGTCAATATTTCTTAAATCCCGCTCTACTCTTTTATTTAATCGAACTTCAACTGCTTTGCCGATAAACCATAAAGCAATAATTGCTAGGGCTGATAAGGCTAGGCGAATGGGACTTTTAATAAGTGCTGTTAGATCATGTCCAACAAAGCTCATCAATAAAATCATGACCATTTTCCCTAAAACAATTGCTGCTAAGTAAAAATGTTTACGAATATTCGATAGGCCGGCAACGATATTAACGAGAACTGACGGTGTAAATGGGAAGCATAAAAGCACAAATAGTGGACTTAGCCCATTCATATCGACCCATTTAATAAACTTTTGTACACGGGCATTTTTTGTGAAAAAGTACAGCCTAGGGTGACGTCCATACTTTCTTACAATTAGGAACACAATATAGGAACCAAGTACTGTTCCTATCCATGAAAATAAAAACCCCCAAAACAAACCAAATGCATTTACATTTGCAACAACAATTACAACTAGTGGTATAAACGGCAAAAACGCCTCTAGTAATGGTAAAAAGATTCCGATAAATGGCCCAAGAGTTCGATAATACGCCTCTAACCGTTCTAAATTTTCAATCGTAAGCCATTCTTCCATTCGATACCACCCCTTATAATCTAACGTAATAACGTTTCACATATTCTAATACCTAGTGAAACACTATATATTATTTTGTATTTCCTTGTTTAATTTATTGACGAATTGTATACTCAAATAAACATTTCTGAAAATTATTATATACTATTAACACCTTAGAAGGAGATGCATCACTTGAAAAATCTTGATTTTTTCTCAGGTATTAAAGCAGGCATGCCGATTGCAATTGGGTATTTCCCTGTCGCTTTAACCTTTGGCCTGCTAGCAAAAACGACGGGTCTTTCTATAGTAGAAGCAACAGCAATGAGCATTTTTGTTTATGCAGGAGCCTCACAATATGTTTCGTTGACACTTATTTCAAAAGGTGTAGATCCATTTGTAATTGTACTAAATACGTTCATTTTGAATATTCGTCATTTCCTTATGTCCGCTTCTTTAAACGAAAAGACGGAAGCTGCTCCCAAATGGATGAAAGGATTATTTGCTTTTTGGGTGACAGACGAAACATTTTCTGTTTTAGCGACTCGTAAAGAAGAACGTATCCCCATGTCATTTGGTTTCGGCGTAAATCTCATCGCTTACTCGAGTTGGTGTATTTTTACAGCTGTCGGTCATTCTATTGGCGCAAACTTACCAGCCTTTCTGCAGGCGGCTATGTCGATTGCGCTCTATGCCATGTTTATCGGCTTACTTGTCCCATCCATGCGCGGGAATCGAAAAGTATTGGCTTTAGCGGCAATTGCTGCAGCTATAAACTGCATATTTTATCTGACTGAAATATTGTCCACTGGATGGGCAATTATCGTATCCGCTCTAGCTTCTGCCCTTCTTGTAGAGCTTATTTATTTACGATATGAGAAGAAAAAAAGAATAACTACATAATAGAGGAGGGTTTGAAATGGGCATTTCCTATTGGTGGATGATTTTAGGGATGGCACTCGTTACGTATTTACCACGAGCAATTCCATTAACCTTCTTACAAGGAGTAGAGCTACCCCCTTTTATTTCAGGCGTTTTAAAAAATATTCCATTCGCTATTTTAGGGGCACTTATTTTTCCGGCCATTCTTTCTGTACAAGAGGGCGACTACTTCTTTGGTATTCTAGGTGCAGTCGTTGCATTCGGTATTGCCTATGCAGGAGCTAACGTCATTTTCGTTGTCCTTGGGGCAATTGTCGTATTATCCTTTTATAGCTTACTATTTTAATAGGGGGGCTAGATTAGTGAATTTTATGAATGTAAGGCAGTCTTTCATCGGTTACTAGCCAGATTTTCGAGAATACTAGCCACTTTTGGCGAAATACTCGCCTAATTTTTGAAAATACTAGCCATTTTTCTAAAAATACTCGCCTAAATTTGAAATTTACTCGCCAAAGTTGAAGTTCAAGTAAAAATCAGTCGCTAAATAAGATTACAAGTCTTCACAAGAAGGGGCTGTTCAGAAATTTGCTTTTCTGAACAGCCCCTTACGATTATTTTTTCATTAGCCAACTTGCCGCTGCAAAGCCCATCGTTAGGGACACTGCATCCGCAGCAAAAATTATCGGTGGAGAGGAATACCCCTCATAAACGCTTACCGATATTATTGCAATGGCTAAGCACAGTGCAACATAGCGATTATACGTAATGCGCGTAAATAGCAGGACAAGCAACCCAGGTACAAGGAGAGCAAGCATTAATTTTTCTACTAGATCCATAGTAAGCTCCCTTTAACGCGCTAGTAATAACCCTATTCGGTGATGATCATCGCTATGCACAACATGCTGTGTCAGTCGAAGCTCATTCTGATGATCGAGCACTTCAATTCGACAATGTGCAGCATTAATTTGCAGTGCCTCATATAATTCACGCTCCGTATATACATGGCGACCATTTACCTTTTTAATCACTTCTCCAGTCACTAAGCCCATTTTTTCAGCCGGTGAATTCGGTAATACTGCTGCAATCATCGCGCCTGTAGACGTTGGTACAACTGCATATGTGTCCATCCGTTGCTGCCATTTATATTGTAAGGACAAGAGTAAGCGCATCGCGGCACCTACAATCAATGTAATCGTTCCTACTAACGGCTCAAAATAAGAAATTAACCCACCAATAATAACTAGCTGCCCAACAATCATGACGGATTTTCCAAGCTTCGCATAAAAATAATGTGGTAATGTTTTACGCGTCATTTGTTGGAAACCTATGACTAACGGAAATAAGACAACTGAATAATGCTCTGCCCCTAAGGAAAACTGCGGCCAATAAGGAAAATATGCTTGGATCGCCTCACCCGGTACAACAAAAAATACAGGCAATACCCACAGTTGCTTACTTAAATACGAAACCGCCTTTAATCCGCGCTTCGTCTGCTCCGTTATCGGAGATGCGTATTTTTCGCCCTGTTTCCGAATAAGCAGTCCTTCTGCTACAAGTGCTAATCCCGCTAGTAAACAAATCGTAATTGCTGTAGCATCATGTAAGGCAAGCCCACTGAATTCAATGCCTAAAACAGTAAATGTCCAACCCGCTTCCTTCACTACAACTAAAACAATAAAGCTTACCGAGAATAACACAATTGGTGATAATAAATGATAGGAGTATCCAATCAATGCCATAAGAGTTACGACTACGAGAATGAATAGAAATTGTACCGGGACAACTAAACCTGCGCCAATACTTATAATCGACAGAATGATTGCCATTAGCAATCCTTTCAATAAACTATCCTTTAACTCCGACCAGCCACTTAAAATACGAATATTAAAATATTTCCGTTCTCTTTTCACGCGACGGTAGCCTAAAAATATTGTTACAAATAGAGCTATATATAATAACGGATTTATAAAAAATCTCCCTAACGCTCGTAATAATTCTATTAAACTATCCCATGCCATAATTCCACCTGCCGTCCATATCATTACTGTCATTGTATCAAAAGCCTAGTTCTTTGCGTAGTTAAATTTGTACTGTTTTAACTATGGACTTCATGCATGATAAAGCTAATGCCCATTTGTAGCTGTAAATCATTTTCGTTTTTCTCTTTGTATAATAACACCTCTGCCTGCATTTTTTCGAAAAACAATTCATCTAAATGGGTTCCCTCAAATAGATCATGACGCTCCCGGAATAACGACACGGCATCAGCTGTTTTCTCATCAAAATAGCCATCCTGCCTCACAATATGGTAGCCGAGTGCATGCAATATTTTTTGTGTATAACTAATTTCCTCGCTAAAATCGCCTACCTCAAAATGACCACTGAGCGGCAAAAGCTCCACAGTATATAAAATATGTTGTTTCGACTCAACATCTGGTTGAATTCCTTTTTGATGAATCCATTCCTTATTCGGTGTAAGCCATTTATTTGTTGATAGCTTTAATTGCCCCCCATTCGTTAATGTCCACGATTCTTGTACAGTGCCCTTACCAAAGCTTTTCGTACCGATTATAGTCCCTTTCTCCCAGCTTTGTATTGCACCACTAAATACTTCACTTGCAGATGCACTTCCTTCATTTTGAATAACTACAATTGGTAACTTACTGAATGCCTCCTGTAGCTTTTCTGTTCCTTTTAAATTTTCCGTTTTTAAAGCATTCATCGCCCCATCGCCATCTTGCATATAAGCAAATGTTTTCTGCTTTTTTTCCATTGTACTAATAATCGCTGCGACACTATGTAAATAGCCCCCTGGATTATCTCGCACATCTATAATGACTCCTTTTATATCTTGCCCCAGCAGTTGAGACATCGCATTTACCCATTGCTCTGCTGTATCCTCGGCAAATAAGGTGATTGTTATATATCCAATTGACGTATCTTCTACTTTCAAGACCGATGCTTCTACAGTTTTATTTTTCATCGCTTCTCGTTTTACCGATACTTTAATGTGCCGCTCTAAACTTGGGCGGTATAATACTAAAGCAACCTCCTGTCCTTCCTTCCCTTGAATTAGTTGCATTACGTCTCCCATCGTTTTGCCATCTAAACGTACGTCATTAATTTGCACAATTTCATCAAGTGGGCGAATCCCTGCTCTTTCAGCTGGAGAAGACTTTACAGGTGAAATTACGATAAACTTTCCATTCTTTTCGGCAATCTCAACACCAATACCTACCTTTTCCCCTGCCAACGATGCCTTATGCAATGCCGCCTCAGACTTCGTATAATAAGTACTATACGGATCTTTAATGGATGAGGCCATCCCTCGTAATGCGCCTTCCACTAATGCTTCATTTTTCGTATCATAAACAGACTTCTCCTGAATGAGCGAATATAATTGCTCAACGACTTTTAAATCACTTGTCCCATCCGGTTGCTTAGAAGCAATTTGCTGTCGAAAGAACAATAATGACGCGATAGCGAAAGAACCCAAAACAAGAAATAAAAAAATTCGACCTTTACGCAAAACGTGCACCTCCTACTACTCAAACTATGAATAGGAGGGGGTAAACATACTCGTAAAAGCCGAATTACAATGAATTTTGTTAGTTTAATGCTTGCACATAATTTTTTAATGCGTTTTCGTCTAAAGGACCAATAAATTGTCGTTGAATACGTCCTTCTGTATCTATAAAGTAAGTTGTAGGCAAGGAGAGAACTTGATATAAATTAACTACACTCTCATCCTCCATAAGTAAAATGGGAAACGTTAACTTGTAGCTATTGACGAATGTTTGAACATTTTCAGCACCCTTATCAGAAAATGTTGCGTTCGCTGCTAGTAGTACTACATTATCCTCTTCTGCATACTGGTCATAATACGATTGTAAATGGGGCATTTCCGCTTTACACGGTGGACACCATGATGCCCAAAAATTTAGAATAACTTTCTTCCCTTTAAGCGCAGATAGTGTCACCGACTCTCCATCCAAAGTTTTTAATGTAAAATCAGGTGCAATCTGTCCCTGTCCAACACCCTGCTTTTCCGTTAATTCAACTTCGTATCCGGGGTCGACGATAGCCTCCTTCGTCGTGGCCTCCTTTTTAATATAGCCCACTAACATAATGACAACGAGTGCTAGAATCATCAATAATCCTATATTTTTCTTGGTCATGATACCCCTCCATTTAATAAATTTACGGTACTATCCAAACAGAATACAACTATTCATAATGCTACGTTACCGTACTTTCAATATCTTTATATACCATTGAAACCTTTTAAAAATGTATGCACTTCTCGGGAAACATACCCCCTATTACTAAAATGTTAACACACTCTATACAATATTTAGTGATTTTTGACTCCAGCCTTTTTTACAGAAAAAAAAACAAAGCTCACGAAATTGCGAGCTTTGTTAAATACTTATAACGAAATATAACGTAAAGGATTTACTGCATTTACACCATTGCCCTTCCAAGGACCCTCATGAATTTCTAAGTGAAGGTGAGGACCTGTTGAGCGACCTGTATTACCCATCGGTGCAATAACTTGTCCTTTCGACACAGTATCACCTGGCTTCACATAGAATCCATTTAAATGTGCGTATACGGATGTCACAATTTTTCCATTTACTGAATGTGTAATCATAATTGCATTACCGAAAGTAGAAAGTGGCTTAGCTACTGATACGACTCCATCGGCTACTGCAACTACTGGTGTACCAACTGAATTTGCTATGTCAATTCCGTAATGCATTCTCGTTCCAGAACCGATATTACGATAGCCATATCCTGAAGTAAAACGACCTTGTGCCGGTCTTGTCCATGTACCATCTGAAATGACTGGTGTCCCACCATTTGAACCGCCAGAAGGCTTATTCGCTTCTTGCTGACGCGCAATTTCAGCAATACGCTCCTGCTCTTGTTGAATTTGCTTTTTTAAATCTTCGCTTAGTTCAAGTGTTGCATAGTATTCATCTTCTAATACCGTCTTTTCACTAGCAAGCTTTTCTTGTTCTGCTTCTAGTTCATCAATTAAACTATTTTTCTCTTTCTTTTGAGAATCTAGTGTTGCACTTAATTTTTCTAATTTCTTTTTGTCTTCTTCTAAGCTCGTTTTCTTTTTCTCAAGCTCTAGTTTCTGTTCTTCTAATTCCTTTTGATCTTCTTTTTGATCACGCATAATTTGACGATCTGCATCCATTAATGTATTCACTGCAGAAAAACGGTCAATAAAATCTACGAAACTATTTGCGCCAAGTAAAACATCTAAATAGTCTACTGAACCTCCAGCTTGAATCGCACGTGCACGCTCTGCTAAAAGCTCATTACGCTGATCTATTTTAAACTGAAGTGCTTCAATATCCTTTTGCAAAGTAGAAATATCATTATTTGTTTTATTAATATCTGAAGCTACCTGCTCCATTTTTTGGTTTGTACTTTTAATTTCATTATCAAGCGTTTGAATTTGTGTTAGTAACTTGTCCTGCTTGTTTTCAATTGTTTTTATTTCAGTACTCTTTTCATTAATAGAGCCCTTTAGTGCATCCTTTTTTTCTTGAATCATTTTATTTTCTTCTTTTAAATCAGATAAAGTGGACGCATATGCAGCCGGCACTTGCGCGATTAATAGAAATGCCATTAGTACGGCTAATAATTTAAAAGGTTTGAATTTCTTTTTCAATGGGTAGTGCTCCTTTCAATGCATCTTATATTTTCAGGAATTTTCGGACCGACATAAAGCTGCCCCAAATACCGATAACTACACCTAGCAATAATAGTAAAGCATTCACTTGTAATAGTACCGGCGTTACATCTAGCAGCTGTAATAGCTCCCCTTGCATTCTCGGTGCTAAATTTTTGTGAAGATTATAGTAAATGATAGAAACAGTTGTGATAGGTACTAAGGCGCCTAATACCCCAATCCACATCCCCTCTAATACGAACGGGACACGTACAAAGGAATTTGTCGCTCCTACTAATTTCATAATTTCAATTTCATCTCTACGAGCAATAATCGTAATTCGAATTGTATTGGATATTAAGAACATCGCTGTAAATAATAGCCCCACAATTAATACTAATCCGATATTACGCCCTATATTTAAAGCACCAAATAAATTCTCAACCTTACCTTTGCCATATAACACTTGGTATGTAGTATCAAGCTTCTCTATTGCTGCTGCGACTTGTGCTGTTTGCTGCGGATCTACTGCTTTCACATATAAGACATTGTGTAATGGATTATTTTGCTCGAATAGGGTTAATTCGTCTCCAAAATTTTGTACGAGTTTATCCAATTCTTGCTCTTTCGTCGAATATTCCACTTCTGATACATCCGGCATATTTTTAATTTCTGCTATGAGCTTTTCTTCAGCCGATTTCAGCTCCTGCTCATCTTGAATAATATCAATTAATACTCGGATTTCTACATCGTTTTCTAAATCATTTGCAACCTTATTTAAGTTCATCATAATTATCGCAAATACACCGACCAATAACAGGGTTACTGTAACGGCACTAACTGAAGCAACTGTCATCCAGCTATTTCGCCCAAGAGATTTAAAGCTTTCTCGGAAATGACGACTAAGTGTTCTAGCTTTCATAGCCGTAGTCACCTCCATATTCATCACGAACAATCATGCCGCCTTCAATTGCAATTACACGTTTACGAATCGTATTCACTATTTCTCGATTATGTGTTGCCATTACAATAGTTGTACCTCGTCGATTAATTTCTTCAAAAATGTCCATAATTTCCCACGAAGTATCTGGATCTAAATTACCTGTTGGTTCATCAGCTATCAATACTTTCGGCATGTTCACTATAGAACGGGCTATCGATACCCGCTGTTGCTCTCCACCTGAAAGCTCACTTGGTAGCATTCTAACTTTATGCTTAAGACCAACTAATTCAAGCACTTCCATCACGCGCTTGCGAATCGTTTTAGGATGCTCCTCAATTACCTCCATGGCAAATGCTACATTTTCATACACAGTTAAACGCGGAAGTAGTTTGAAATCTTGGAACACTACACCGAGTTGACGACGTAAATGAGGGACTCTTGCATTTTTTAACGTGGATAAATCAATGCCTGCTATTTGTACCTCACCTGATGTTGGTCTTTCTTCACGATACATTAATTTAATAAAAGTGGATTTCCCAGCACCACTAGGACCAACCACATAGACAAATTCACCCTGCTTTATATTTACTGAAATTCCATTTGATGCAACAACACCATTGGGATACTTTTTGATGACATTATTCATTTGTATCATATTATTGAAACCACCTAAATTCTACGACTAATATTTTTTACATATTCAATTATATCACTTTATAAGACTATTTTTATTACAGTTTCATTTCATTCTGTTTCTAAATTGATTATGAATACATACTTAAGACTTATTTTTAACGCTAACTATATCAATTTCATAAACCATAAATTCAATAATATATAGGGACATTTTATTTAAAACGAATAATAATCATTAGATTTCCGCGGTAGAAATGAGGAGGCTCCTCGGACGCCCTCAGGAAAGTAACCCCGACTTGTGGTGATGATATCCACAGAAAAAGAAAAAACAGGCTGCGGAAAATATGCAAACCTTAAAGTGGTACCCAAGTCAAGGACAAACTAAAAAAAGAGATTAAGCTACTAAGAG